>JAMOBJ010000002.1 GCA_039908095.1 Nitrospirae bacterium YQR-1 | reverse complement strand
CCCTCCATTATTGTTTTTTTCTTATTTATTAGCCACTTATAGCCACTTCACGCCATTTTTTACGCTGAACTTCCGTTTTAAAACTCACTCACTCTCGATTGAAACATACAAGGGGAATCAGGGAAGGTGTCGCTTTCTCCTTGCCGCCTCGTTACTCTTTTGACTGCTACTTGGTATTAGTCGATTGAATGCAACTTGGTATAAGGAAAAATTTAATCTACGCAATCTGTTATAATAAGCGAGTTTACTTTACACACAGGTGATTTATGAATTTTTTTAAAAAAATTGGATTTAAAGGCATACTCGTATCAGTATTGCTTATAATGAATGTCTTGATGACATTTATATACGCCGGTTATCTCTATACCAACAATAAAAACCTCATAATGAAAAACATAGACGACAGGCTTTTAACCGCTGCTTATGGTTTTAAGTTTTACGCCGGCCCATACCACGATGTAATTTCAGGAAAGCATTTTGAATTTGACGGAAACACGGTTTTTAAGAAGAAAGACTCCATCTCTGAAGATGAGTATAAAAGACATATTAAGCAGCTATTAGGGTTTTCCGAGAAAATTGAAATCGAGGCTGTTTACACATTGGTGTATGAAGATGGAAAGTTCTATTTCACACTGGATACTCCGTCAGCGGATGAGTTTGCAAGAGGAATTATAACCCCGTTTTACTATCAATACGACAATGCAAGTGTGAGGCTTAAGGAGGCATACCGCAGCTCAAAAATATGTTATGACAACTACCGTGATGAGTGGGGAATGCATCGTTCGGTGTTTTTGCCTGCCGTTTCAACTGACGGCCGAAAATATATTATCGGAGCGGACATCAAGCTAAAAGATGTTCAGAGCAGCCTTAAAGCAGCCCTTATTCAGTCAATCTCTATAGGAATAGTTTTTCTTGTTGTAAGCATATGGCTGATTTATATAATTTCGTCAAAAATTTCCAGAGCTTTAAGCAGTCTTTCCAAAGCCACAGGGGAAATAGCCATGGGTAATCTGGATGCGAAGCTCCCTAATATCCGGCTTGGCAAAGAATTGGCAAATCTTACCGATTCATTTGAAAATATGAAGACCTCTCTTAAACACTACATCAAGGAGCTGGTAAAAAACGAGGCGGAGAAGCAATTAATCGAAAACCAGCTTAAAATAGCCCATGATATTCAGATGGATATACTACCGGAGGCACTGCCTGCTTTTCCACAAAAAGGAAAGAATTTTGACCTGGCTGCTTTTATCAAGCCTGCCCAAAAAGTAGGCGGCGACCTTTACGATTATGTTTTAATTGATGATGACAGGGTGTTTTTCACAATAGGGGATGTCTCCGGTAAGGGGATAGCCGCCGCCATCTTTATGGCTGTCACCATGACTCTGACAAAATCTGCAGCCGATCAGGGGTTATCTCCCGGGGATATACATACAGAGGTTAACCGGGCGCTTTCCTTAAACAATGAAACCAGTATGTTTGTAACCATTTTTTCCTGCATATTAGATACTCAGACCGGTCTGCTTCATTACTGTAACGGCGGCCACAATCCACCAATAATTATGGATGACGACGGTAAGGCGGCATTTCTTAAAACAGACGAGGAAATACCTTTAGGCATAGGGGAGCATACTTTTACAACACACAGCATACAATTAAAACCTCATACAAAAATATTTTTATATACCGATGGAGTTACGGAGGCTGAGAATATAAACGGGGATATGTACTCAGAGGGCAGATTGCTGGAGGCTGTCATACAAAGCAATTCTAACACTGTAATGGAAACAATAGATAATGTTTATGCAGACGTTTTAGCTTTTTCCGAGGGTGCTGAGCAGTTTGATGACATCACAATGCTGTTCATTCAATATTTGGGTAAGATATGAGAGAAGCTACGCAGAAGTACACGGGCGGCTACGTCAGAGGATTAATGGAAAATATTATAACAAATGCAGGTAAAACTACAATAGTTAAAGGGATTTTGGTCTGGGGATTAATTATCTCAGCACTTACCCTTTGTAAGTTATTAGGTTATTTAGTGTTTCATACATTTGCTGAATTGTTCTGCACAGCTATAGCATTCAGCATTTTTGCTCTTTCATGGAATACCCGCCGGTACTTGCAAAATAATTACTTGTTCATTATTGGAATATCTTATCTTTTTATCGGCAGCCTGGACACTCTGCATATGCTCACATATGGAGCTATGAAAATAGTTCAGGTCAATTCAGGAGTAACGGTGGAAATTTGGGTGGCTAACCGTTATATTGAGAGCTTTTCTCTGCTGATTGCTCCGTTGCTTTTACATGTACAAAGAATCAGGACATTTATTGTCTTTAGTGCTTACCTCATTGTAACACTTTTGATTTTTAGTTCAATTTTTGTATGGAATAACTTTCCAGTCTGTTATGTGGATGGAGTGGGCCTGACTGCATTTAAGAAAAACAGCGAATATATAGTCAGTTGTATTTTAGTACTTTCGATAATTCTGTTGTTTAAAAAAAGAAGGTTTTTTGATAAAGATGTCTTGATATTAACAGCTATGTCTTTGTCCCTTGCGATACTGACTGGGCTTTGCTTTACCCTTTACATTGGTTTGTACGATACAATGAACATGATTGGCCACTTTCTAAAAGTCTTTTCTTACTATTTTATGTATAAAGCAATAATTGTGACCGGAATGAATAGGCCCTTTGACCTTTTATTCAGAAATCTGAAAATAAGTGAGGATTCCCTTCAGAAAATCAATGCCGAACTCGAGCAAAGAGTAACAAACCGTACCATTTTGCTTGAGCAGGAAATCAAGGCACGCATATACATTGAAGCGAGGCTTGCACGTTTAAACCGTGTTTATGCTGTTGTCAGTGAAACGACCCATCTGATAGTGCATGCTGCAGATGTTGATGAGTTGTTAAATAAAATTTGCAAGGTAGGAGTTGAGCACGGCTCCTTCCTTTTTGTAACGATAGTTAGATACAACGAGGATACAAACAGCATTGTACCTGTAGCATTTAGCGGACACACGGATGGTTTTATAAATTCAATAAATCTTACGTCAACGTGTGAACAGGATGAGTTGGATCCAATAAAAAAAACAATCCAAACCGGCTCTCACTTCATTTGTAACGATATTAATTCAAATGAGACTTGCACTACATGGAAGGATGAGGCACTAAAGCTTGGTTATCAGTCATACGCTGCATTTCCGTTAAAAGTATTTGAAAAAAATGAAGGCGTCATAATGTTTTACTCAGGGGATTTGAATTTTTTCAGTGAGGAGGAAATCCACCTGCTTGATGAATTATCGGGAGATGTTTCATATGCGTTGGAAAATATGGAAAGGGAAAAAATTAAAAACCAGATAGAACAACAGAACAGGGCATTAGAAGAGAAACTTATCCGCTCTCAAAAAATGGAAGCAATAGGGCAGCTTTCCGGTGGAATTGCACATGATTTTAACAATATTTTGTTTTCAATAACAAATTACATATATCTTATACATAAAAACATGGACAAAAGTAATCCTTTAAGAAAATACACTGAAGGAATACAGTTAGCCTCTGAAAAGGCGGCAAACCTGACAAAAGCCCTTCTAGCCTTCAGTAGAAAACAGATTATTCAACCCAGAGCCGTTAATTTAAATGATATAATATTACAGATTGAGCCGATACTCAGACGCCTCATTACGGAGGAAGCAGAGGTCAGAATTGAGCTTGTAAACGACACCCCAAACATAATGGCTGATCACTCTCAAATTGAACAGGTGCTTATGAATCTGGTAGCAAATGCTAAGGATTCAATGCAAGGTGGCGGGATTTTAGTTATTAAGACAGAAATAGTGCAGCTTAACATGCCCTACATTGGTAACAAACTACATGATGTTAAAGGAGCATATGCCCTTTTAACCGTATCAGATACCGGATGCGGGATGGATACAGAGGTCGTATCAAGAATTTTTGAACCCTTTTACACAACAAAAGACGTGGGAAAGGGAACAGGTCTGGGACTTTCCACCGTTTATGGAATAGTAAAACAGCATAGTGGTTTAATTAATGTCTATAGTGAGAGGGAAATCGGTACAACGTTTAAAATATATTTCCCTCTGACCGGTGTTGAAGCCGAATATGTGAAAGCGCCGGAGAGAATTGAGGTCAAAGGCGGAGATGAAACAATCCTGGTAGTGGAGGATGAGTTTGAGGTAAGAAAAATTGTATTAGAACTCCTCAGCGATATGGGCTACAAAACAATGGAAGCAAATGACGGAGAGGCGGCTGTTGAAACATATAAAAGGTACAACGGAAAAATTCATATGGTTATACTGGATGTTATAATGCCGAAAAGAAACGGTAAGCAGGTTTACGATGAGATAAAAACTATAAAACCCGACGTGAAGGCACTGTTTATGAGTGGATACCCTTTTGATGTTCTTTCAGGCAGAGGGATAGTGGTAGAGAACCTTGACTTCATATCCAAACCGATAGCGGCTGAGGAGTTTTTAACAAAAGTGCGGGAAGTTCTTGATAAGTAAAACTTAACGGCTGCTCTACCGTAGCCGCTTTTCAGAAGATTTTGACAGCCTCTTTATTATTTTTATTACAATAGCGATTAAAATAAAAAACAACAGGTAACCCGCAAGTTTTACAAAAAATGTGGAAAATGCCGTTGACAATACTATTTTAATAAAATTAAAAGACATGCTTTATCGTACCAGTATTTATAACATTTGTCAAAAAACCTGGGTAATAGTTCGTATCATTTCTCAGATTGCAGATGTTATAATACCACCGGAAAAAATCTGTTAAAAAAATACAGAGCAGGAGGTATTAAGTGAGAAAGTTTTTTGTTTCCATTTTATTGTTATTTGCAACAGTTGTACCTGCCACTGCCGGGCAATTTGAGAAAGATGGCTACATCATAGACCCAACTGTAACTTCTGAGTGCCAGGGTGAGAAATGCGACGTCACCGTGGCTGGAACGGTATCGGGCAAAGCCACTTGCAGCATATTGAAAGTGGATGTCCGGGCCGTAGATAATAAGGGGAAAGAAGTGGTAATTAAATCAGGCACAAGCAGAAGCGAGGGGCCGACTCCGTTGCATGGTAAACTATCAGTGCCAGGGGCCGGTAATATATGGACTGTCCGGAGCGTTGAAACAGAATGCGGCTGTGAGTAAGGTTTCTTTGTAAATTCAACACTCTTTATTGATTACTATCAAGAAAATGTAAAAAAATACTTGACAACACTTAGAATTATCAGTATAATAAGTAATATCAGTTAAATCAGCAAAGCATGATTGATTCTTAATAAGAAAGGTGTTGTGAAGAAAGACAAATTTTCAGTAAAAGATGATTTGGGAGTATGTTTGATTGACACATGTTGTAGTGTTGAGGCCATAGTCGGTATTGATGAAAGGGGTCAGATGGTGCTTCCAAAGGATTTACGTGAAAAAGCAAAAATCAAGGGAGGGGATAAGTTTGCAGTAAGCATATGGGAAAAGGATGGAGATATTTGTTGCATCACTCTGACCCGTGTGGAAAGTTTGGTTGATACGATAAAGGGACAGCTTGGCACTATCGTTAAGGAGGTAACTTAACAGGGCTATGGAAAAAGATAACTCACCGGAGGCGGCAGATATTAAAAATAGAGCAAAATGTGCGCCGTCTCAGGGCGGCACAGTGTGTAGTTGTAGGGCAGAAAAATCCGAACCGGTACAATTAAAACAGGTTACACCGGAAATCGTACAACACAAGAGATGGATAACCGGAACTGTTAGAACTCCTATGGGTGTTATCTATGCGGTATCAACTGAGATAACAAAACAGGAAATCTTTGAGCATCTCATGTGTAGAATAAGCGGCTTTAGAAAAAGCTACATGGTAACTCCAGGACTCTATGCTGCAGGAAATCCCGACAGTCAGTCACATGTCGTAGTTACGGCAAATTATAAGCTCTCATTTGATAAAGTCAGAGAGTCACTTGCTGATGAAAATGTGTGGATACTGGTGTTGGACACAAAGGGGATTAATGTGTGGTGTGCAGCAGGGAAGGGAACATTTGGAACTGCGGAGCTGATTAACAGAATTATAATGACTCAATTAACGTCCATAGCAGGGCACAGAGAAATCATATTGCCTCAGCTTGGCGCTCCGGGCGTCAGCGCACACCAGGTTAAACAAGCCACAGGGTTTCAGGTACTTTACGGCCCTGTCTATGCCGGAGATTTAAAGGATTATTTTAAATCAGGGTGTGTGGCGTCAAAGTCTATGAGGAAGGTGCGCTTTTCAATGATTGACAGATTAATCCTGACACCTATGGAGATAATTCCTGCAATGGGTATATTTGCCGTTTTTACAGTGATAATTTTTTTGTACTTCGGGCTGTCACTATCGGGCATTAATTTTGCTGATGCCTTTAAAGGAGCGTTTCCATTTATCGTTTTATGTTTCACTGCCATACTTTCAGGGGCTTTAATAACACCGGTGTTACTGCCTGTCATTCCGTTTAAATCTTTTGCCGTTAAGGGCTGGTTAGCGGGCATTTTTATGGTCTGGGTTTCAAAGCAGTTATTTTCATGGTTAAACACCCCGGCCCCTGAGCTGACATTTTTAACGTATTTGATGTTTCCAATGATAAGTTCCTACGTGGCTTTGCAATTTACCGGATCTACTACTTTTACCGGCATGTCTGGGGTTAAGAAGGAGTTGAAGTACGCCGTACCGCTCTATATAATAACGGCAATTATGAGCATCGCTGTGCTGGTACTCTATAAGGCAAACCAATGGAGGTTATTATGAGGTATCTGTCAAATGTGTCAACATTAGAATTTTATTCCGGCAAGTGCACCGGTTGTGGCATGTGTGTAAATGTGTGTCCTCACGAGGTGTTTGAAATAAGGGAGGGGCAGGCCGTTATCATAGAGCGCAACAGATGTATGGAGTGCGGCGCTTGTGTAACCAATTGTGCCTTTGGAGCTTTAAGCGTTGCACGTGGTGTGGGATGCGCTGCCGCCTTGATTAACAGCATGATAAGAGGGGGCGAGCCGACCTGTGACTGTACAACGGAGAGCTCTGGATGCTGCTAGTTTTTTTTTGTAAATGTCAAGTTAACCCCCATCCGTGATTTTTTATGTAAACGCTTTTCGGTCTATATATTGTGGGAGCAGGGCTCTGTAGTCATTTTCATCTTTAGCATAAGGCAGATGTTCAAAGTACAGGATGAAGAGTTATGTTTAAATCTTTGCGCTTATCGTTTATGCGCCACAAATCAAAAGTGTTTTGTATATTCAGCCATGTTTGAGCAGTTGAACCAAAGACTATTTCCAGCCTTAACGCCATTTCAGGAGTAATTGTGCTGTGGCCGTTTATGATTTTAGATACTGTTTTGCGTGTAACATTGAGCCGCCCCGCCGCCTCAGTTATAGATATGCCAAGAGGTTTAAGGGAAAGTTCATTTAAGACTTCTCCGGGATGTGGTGGATTGTGCATCTTCATAATGTTATCTCCTTAATGGTAATCTTCATAATTAACAATTTCAGCGTTGCTTTCCACAAAATGGAAAGTTATACGCCAGTTTGCCTGTACTGTAACAGCCCAATTGTCTTTTTCTTTTCCTTTAAGACGATGCAGATTAAGAGATGGCAGTCTTATACCTTCAATAGAATCAGCAGCATCAAGCACAGCAAGTATTAACCTTAACCGTTTAGCATGTATAGCCTGTAACCCTGCCGTGCTTCCGGTAAGGTAATACTGCTCAAGCCCTTTGTATGCAAAAGAGACAATCACAATGTTATTGTAACCTGAAAGGTTACACACTGTCAATATTAAAAAAATAGTTTGTTCCAGACCAAAGTGCTCAAAACAGACCCAAACAACTTGACTATTTCTTGTAATTTATAATATCATCGCAATAAGCAGCACCCTTGGGGGAGGCTCAGAACGCCATAGAGCAGTTCTGAGCCTGAGAGACCTTAATCTAAAAGGTGACCCCTTGAACCTGATACGGGTTATACCGGCGGAGGGAAAAGGGCTTGACAGCCGTATTCCATGACGCTCACCGGGAATGCGGTTTTTCTTTTTTTAAATCCCGTACCCGTAAGATGGATAAATTAATGACTATGATGATTAAATTAAATGCAGAAGATTACACCGTAAAGAAAGCTGAAACGGTTAAAGAACTCCTTGATGAATTGGACATTCAAATGGAGAGGGTTGCCATTGAACTAAATCTGAAAGTAATTAAAAAAGCCGACTACCATATAACTCCGATTCAGGACGGAGACTCAGTGGAAATCGTCAGCTATGTTGGAGGCGGGTAAATTTAACTACCATGAAATAAATGTTTGTTTTTTTAATAAATAAAAAAAGGAGAGTCCATGGACGATAGACTTATTGTTTCCTCAATAGAAATAAAATCACGGCTCTGGGTCGGAACAGGTAAGTATAAGGATTTTGATGAGACGGCATGTGCCATAGAAGCCTCAGGCGCCGACATTGTTACTGTGGCGGTGCGAAGGGTTAACATCACTGACAGAAAGAGCCCAAACCTGCTTGACTACATTGACCCCAAAAAGTACAAAATCCTGCCTAACACCGCAGGGTGCTATAACGTGGAGGATGCCTTAAGATACGCCCGCCTTGGCCGTGAGGCAGGAGTTTCCGATATGGTAAAACTTGAGGTCATAGGAGACGAGAGAACCCTGTTTCCCGATGTCTGCGGTCTGCTAAAGGCTACAGAAATCTTAGCAAAAGAGGGTTTTATAGTGCTTCCATACACAAGTGATGATCCGATAATCGCCCAGAGACTCGTTGATGCCGGAGCCGCTGCGGTTATGCCGCTTGGCGCTCCCATTGGCTCGGGGCTAGGTATAAGAAACCCGTATAATATAAAAATAATTCTTGAGCTTATAAAATCCGTACCTATTGTGGTGGATGCCGGCGTGGGTACAGCCTCAGATGTTGCAGAGGCGATGGAACTAGGCTGTGACGCCGTGCTGGTTAACACGGCAATTGCCGGAGCAAAAGACCCAATAATGATGGCCGGGGCTATGAAACACGCCGTGATTGCCGGAAGATACGCCTACAAGTCGGGACGTATCCCTAAGAAACTCTACGCAACAGCAAGCAGCCCTATAGAGGGAATGCTTTAGTATAACAGGAGGGAACCCGTGGCAGGCATTGATTTTAAACTATACCTTATAAGTGACAGAGCGCTGGTAAACAAACCCTGTTGTGAGGTGCTTGAGGAAGCGCTAAGGGCAGGAGCCGGTGCAGTCCAGCTCAGAGAGAAGGATTTAAACATAAATGAAATAATGGTGCTGGCTGAAAAAATGCGGGAGTTGACTAAAAAGTACAAGGCCAAACTATTTATAAACGACAGAGTGGATGTCGCTCTGGCAGTTGAGGCAGACGGAGTGCATCTGACACAAAACAGTATTCCGGTTGATGCAGCAAGAAGGATAGCAGGGGAGCGGTTAATCATAGCGCAATCCACACATTCTATTGAGGAAGCACTTCACGCTCAGAGCAAGGGGGCTGATTTTATAACTCTCGGGCCGATTTATGAAACTACCTCGAAACTTCAATTCGGTCCCCCCATTGGAATACAGACAATTATTAAGGTAAAAAAGAAAGTAAAAATACCGGTGTTTGCCATTGGCGGCATAAAGCCGGACAATATGAGTGAGGTCATGGAGGCCGGAGCTGACGGCGTAGCCGTGATTTCCGGAATTTTATCGTCAACTGATGTTTTTGGCGAAACTAAAAAATACCTGGAGTTATTGAAATGACAACTATAGAGTCGGCAAAAAAAGGAATAATAACTGATGACGTAAGGGCTGTGGCATTGAGCGAATCCGTATCTGCTGAAAAAATATCAGAAGACATCGCCGCAGGCTTTACGGTTATCTCAAAGAACACGCTTCGCAAAATCAAACCTGTCGGTATTGGCAGAGGGCTTACCACAAAGATAAACGCTAACATCGGCACATCTAAAGACCATGTCTCTGTAGAAGAGGAAATGCTGAAACTTGACGCACTGGTTAAGTACGGCTCCGACGCCGTAATGGATTTATCAACCGGAGGGCCTATCAGAGACTTAAGAAGAATGATGACCGAAAAATCACCCGTCCCAATCGGCACTGTGCCGATATACGAGGCTGCCGTTACGGCGGCTGAAAAGTACGGTAACATTATTAAAATGACCACCGATGATTTCTTTGAAATCATCGAGATTCACGCCAAAGAGGGAGTTGATTTTGTAACTGTCCACGCAGGGCTTACCAGGGGCACAATAGAGCAGTTGAAGGCTCAGGGCAGAATTCTTGACATCGTAAGCCGCGGCGGCTCTATTATGCTTGAGTGGATGATACTAAATGACCGCGAAAACCCCCTGTTTGAACAGTACGACAGGCTCCTTGATATAGCAAAGAAATACGATATGACTTTAAGTTTAGGGGATGGCCTCAGACCCGGCTGTCTTGCCGACGCTACAGACAGAGCCCAGGTGGAGGAGCTAATCACTTTGGGTAAACTTCAGAAAGTTGCACTGGAGCATGGCGTGCAGGTGATAATAGAGGGCCCGGGCCATGTGCCTCTTAATCAGGTTGAGATGAATATAAAACTTCAGAAATCACTGTGCAGCGGCGCCCCTTTTTATGTTTTGGGGCCGCTTGTAACAGACGTCGGTATGGGCTATGACCACATAACATCGGCCATAGGCGGGGCAATTGCCGGGGCGGCAGGCGCCGATTTCCTCTGTTATGTGACGCCCTCTGAGCACGTTCGGCTTCCAAACCTTGATGATGTAATTGAGGGTGTGGTAGCCTCAAAGATAGCAGCCCATGCGGCGGATATTGCAAAGGGGATTCCATCTGCAATAGAGAGGGACAAAAAAATGGCAAGGTACAGAAAGAACCTTAACTGGGAAGGACAGATTTCCATGTCATTTAACCCCGATAAGGTTAGAAACATGAGGGCGCATCTGCCTCCAGCGCAATCGGATGTTTGCAGCATGTGTGCCGATTTCTGTGCTATCAGAACAGTTGAGCGCGCACTTCATCCTGTGTCGAAATAGACATATGTTGACTGCACTAACTGTTGCCGGCTTTGACCCCACGGGCGGGGCCGGGCTTCAGGCCGACTTAAAAACTTTTCACGCCTGCGGAGTCTATGGCCTTTCGGTAGTATCCTCGATAACCGCCCAGAGCACTCAGGGTGTTACTGATGTTTTTGGAGTTGAGCCGGGAATTTTTGAGAAACAATTTTCCATTTTGCTGTCAGACATTACCCCTGATGCACTTAAAACAGGGCTGCTGCCCTCCACTGCCCTGGTTGAAATTCTGGGTGGTTATATCAGGAAATATAATTTAAAAAATCTCATAGTAGATCCGGTAACAGTCTCAACATCGGGCAAGATGATGATTGAACCCGGCGTTATGGAAATGGTTAAACGGCAGCTTCTGCCGCTTTGTACGTGCTTTACTCCAAACATTGCGGAGGCGTCCATGTATTCCGGTATTGAAATAAAAACACCGGCGGACATAGAGACCTCTGCAAGGCTGTTAAGAGAGTTTGGAGTTAAAAACGTTATAATAACAGGCGGGCAGAGTCTTGAAAATGCAACAGATACTTTTTATGACGGAGTGGAATTTTTAAAAATGGAGAGTCCTCTTAAAGCAGGAACATATCACGGTACCGGCTGTTTATATTCAGCGGCAATAACGGCAAATCTTGCCATGGGGAAGACGGCTGTCGAAAGTGCCCGGTTAGCAAAGGAATTCATAACAACTGCAATAGAAGGGAAGGCAATTTATCCCGGCAAGGGGATGGCTATTTTAAATGTATAAAACGAAGACCGTATTTCAGTGCCAATCCTGCGGCTACAGTTTACCTAAATGGGTTGGGAAGTGCCCGGACTGCGGCAGTTGGAACAGCTTTGTTGAAGAGAAAGAGGTACAGATCAAAAAAGGGATGTCAAAACCGGCCGGCTCAGAGGCTGTGTCTCTTAGTGAAATATCAGTAAACGCCGAGGACAGACTTTCTACCGGAATAGAGGAGCTTAACCGGGTTCTGGGTGGTGGGATTGTGGCAGGCTCTTTGATTTTAATAGGAGGGGACCCTGGAATCGGCAAGTCAACCATAGTGCTTCAGATGATGTCCTCTCTGTATAAAAGCAATGCGGCATTGAAGAGCATTTCGCTGTACGTCTCCGGTGAGGAATCCTTAAAGCAGATAAAAATCCGCGCGGACAGGTTAAACGTGGAAAACCCTGAGATAAACGTATTGCCGGAAACCTGCCTTGAAAATATAACGGAGCAGATAAGATCATTAAAGCCGGCAATTGTGATAATTGATTCGATTCAAACAATGTTTACGCAGGATGCCTCATCAGCTCCGGGGTCGGTTACACAGGTGCGGGAGTGTGCTCTGAAGCTGATGTTTTTAGCAAAGAGCTCTATGACCTCAATATTTTTGATAGGTCACGTAACCAAAGACGGCGCAATAGCGGGCCCTCGCGCACTGGAGCATATAGTTGATACGGTTTTGTATTTTGAGGGAGAACGGGGGAATCCCTACAGAATTCTGCGTGCGGTGAAAAACCGCTTTGGCTCAACAAATGAGATAGGAGTGTTTGAGATGCGGGATTTGGGCCTTGTTGAGATACTGAATCCATCTGAGTTGTTTCTTTCAGAGCGGCCTGAGGGGGCCTCAGGCACGGCGGTAATCTCCACAGTGGAGGGAACGCGTCCGATTATGGTAGAGCTGCAGGCGCTGGTTTCCCGCTCAAATACGGCGATACCCAGGAGAACGGCAATAGGGGTTGAGAGCAATAGGGTTAACCTTTTAATTGCGGTGCTTGAAAAGGTGGGCGGTGTGCATCTTGGCGGGATGGATGTTTTCCTTAATGTGGTCGGGGGCCTGAAGATAAACGAACCGGCTTTTGATCTGGGTATTGTTGTTGCGATAGTTTCCTCGTTAAAAGAGAAACCTATCAGAGAGACGGTTTTCGTATTTGGTGAGGTGGGGCTATCGGGAGAGATTCGGGGAGTATCACAAGCGGAGGGAAGAATTAAGGAGGGGGCAAAGATAGGCTTTAAGGAGGCTATAATTCCTGAGTCCACGCTGCAGCGGCTCACGTTTAAGCCGGATATTAAAATCACAGGGGTAAAAAATATAGGGGAAGCCATTGAAGCAGCGATTAATTATTAAATTTTTGCTTTGCACTGTAATATCTGTATCGTTGTTGTCTTGTGTTAAATCCGTACCGGTACCGGACTATTATGAGAAAATTACTTTTGATGAATTTATAAGCCGTTTAAGAACGATCCGGCAGATAAAGGGTACCGCCGACATTTCGATGAAGACAAAAGACGTATATCTATCCGGCATGGCGTCAATGAAATTATCGCCTAATGGATATGAGGTGAAGGTGTTTTCGTTAGGGATACCTGTTGGGGAATTCGGCGAGTATGATGGGAGGTTTTACAACACTCTTAAATTAAAACCTCAGGATGGGCATTTAATATCTCTTTGTATAAAGGAAGGGCTTTTTTGGTGGAACAATAACGTAAAAAATGTGATAAACAGTGGCAAACAACTGGTAATAAAGCAGCCGCGTCAGGATATGATTTTAGATAAAGAATCGTTAAAGCCGATTGAACAATTTATCTATTTATCGGGAGACGCCACTTTGCATATAGTTTATGAGGATGTGCGGTGGGTAGGCGGTATATGGTATCCCGACGGTATTGTAGCCACACTGGGTGACTACAAGTTTACTATTGCGATGGAAGATGTTAAGTTTGAGAGGTAACAAGGGGGGTAAGGTTATGAGTTAGAAAATGATAAAAAAAGAGGCTGTTATGTTGTTTTGCAATCAATAAACGGCAAATTAGAAACATGGACCTTTGTTTATACATCACGCTTAAGGAGGAAGGTGGGGAGTGGTTCGTGGTTTAGGCATAGGGAGTAAATTTCATCTGATAATTGATAATCCCAATGGACATTCCCAAGTGGTATTGACAAATGTTAACATATACATATGACTAAAACAGTTATCTTCTACGCAACAGCAGATGGTAAATGTCCAATTCGTGACTTTTTAGATTTACTGCCAGGTAAGGCTGTTCAGAAGATAACGTGGGTTCTAAAACTCTTAGAGGATTTGGAATTTGTTCCATCAGGCTATTTCAAGAAACTCACAGGGACAGTTGATATATGGGAGTGCAGGATAGCATTTGGTTCAAATATATATAGGATATTATGTTTCTTTGCAGATAATTCTATGGTTGTGCTTACTAACGGCTTTATAAAGAAAAGCCGGAAGATACCAAAATCTGAAATTGAAAAAGCAGAAGGATACAGGAGAGATTTTTTGAATAGGAGGAAAAAACATGAGTGATTTGAAAAAATACATAACCGAAAGAAAGATAAGAGATACGGATTTCGCTGATGGATATGAAGAAGGATACGAGAAGTTCAGGGTTGGCATGGTACTTCGGCAAGCACGTGAGGATGCTGGTTTGACTCAAGAAGAACTTGCATTAAGACTTCATACTAAGAAGACGGCGATATCTCGTATAGAAAACCATGCCGAGGACATAAAACTTTCAACGCTGGAGCGAGTGGCTTCGGCACTTGGAAAGAAGTTGGAAATTGTAATAGTCTGATTGGATTGTGTTTTTTCGGCGGATGATTGAGTTTAGAGATGTAGTGAAAGTGGAGTAACCACGATTTAATCGGACACAGGTTCGGCCTCAAAAATGTTTGCTCAGGAAATGTTTATAACAGAAAAGATGAATCTGTAAAGAGAAAAAAACTCCCTGATAGATACTTTTATACTGCTCCTGCCTCGGGGCAGCGGTCATTTTACAAAAAGTGTAAGCGGTGTATGCCCACTGGTAAAAGGATAGCGCGATATAGGGCGGATAGTGAGTCATTCAGGGCGGATATATTCTGAAACTATTTTCCCATATAAAAACCAAAAGTCTCAGAGAGTCCATGCTGCAAATCGTACGATGGTCTCCAGCCCAAAACAGTTGCAGCCTTAGAGATATTCATAGTGCTTTTTCTTAAATCACCGGGACGCGCCGGCCCCTTTAAAGGTTCGTTGAATTTGTCTTCCTTAGCATACCCCTTTTCCCTTGCACACTGTAGTATTGCCCTGTAGAGCCGCCCCGTTGTTGTTTCAACTGAGGAGCCGATATTTATTATATGAGACGTTCCCTTAGTAAGGGCGATTAAGTTTGCACTGACGATGTCTTTAACATAGCAGTAGTCTCTTATCATGCCGTCGGGCTCTTCCTGGAAGTGATAAATTACCGGAAGTGTCCCTGCAATAAGTTTTTCCATAAAAATAGCTACAACACCGGCCTCGGCATGAGGGGTTTGCCTGGGACCAAAGATATTAGCGTACCTTAAAACCGTATAATCAAGCCCGTAGTGGTGGGAATAAAAATTCAAATAATACTCGGCGGTTAGTTTGGTTATTGCATAGGGTGACAGTGGAGTTGCAGGGGAGTTCTCGGTTGCAGGCTCCTTTACCGCCTCACCATAGACAGCCCCTCCGGAGGATATAAAAATAAACTTACGCACTCCATGCTTTACGGAGCACTCCATAATATTTAAAAATCCTAAAATATTTACGTCAGCGTCAAACACAGGGTCCAGCACTGAGGCCGGCACAGATATCTGCGCCCCGTGGTGGTTTACTATTTCAGGTTTTTCTATCTCAAAAACCTTACCAACCTCTTTGCTGCATAAATCCATGAGATAGAACTTTGCTCTTTTATTTAAATTTTCCATCTTGCCGGTACTTAAATTATCAATCACAACAACCTCATGTCCCTGCTCTATATATCCATCCACGACATTTGATCCGATAAAACCGGCGCCGCCTGTCACTAAAATTTTCACTTACCCTCTCCTTTGGCTATTGCCCCGACAAGATCAATTGCCTGCTTTATAGCCTGGTCCATGTTATAGTACCGGTACTGTGCAAGGCGCCCGGCAAAATAAACTGTTTTTAATTTTTCAGCCTCTTTGGCATATAATTCATATTGTTTTTTAGCGCTCTCCATAGGCATCGGATAATAGGGCTCACCTTCAGCCTCCGGGTATTCCTTCACTATGGTTGTTTTAGGATGCTTTTGGTATGTAAAGTGTTTACTTTCCGTTATCTTTGTGTACCTATGGTCGTTAGGGTAATTAACTACGGCTACCTCCTGAAAGTACTCTGTGTCATGGGTCTCAAACTCAAAACTCTGACTGCGGTACGGAAGCCTGCCATGCATGTGGTCAAAGAAATAGTCCACAGGCCCGGTGTAAATAATCTTGTCAAACTTTACGTCGCCCACAACGTCCTTATAGTCGGTGCCGGTGACAACCGTTATATTCTTATGGTCAAGAATTTTCTCAAAAAGTTTAAAAAAACCCTCCTCAGGCATACCCTGATGTTTATCGCCAAAGTACCTGTCATCTGTGTCATACCTGATGGGTATTCGTTTGGTCACCTCCGGTGATAGTTCATCAGGATATACTCCCCATTGTTTAAACGTATAATTTTTAAAAAACTTTTCGTAAAAATACTCTCCCACAACAGAGACAACAACATCACGTGAATTTTTAATTTCCGGCACTGCGATTCTCATAGAATCAAAATACTCCCTGAGTTGGCTCTCCGAGAATTGCTTACCCAACAGCGTATTTACGGTTGTAAGATTTATAGGGATTGGAACCTTTTTGCCGTCAACGTAAGTCAGCACTCTGTGGACGTAATTATTGAACCTAACAAAACTGTTTACATACTCCCATACATCGTCATAGACAGTGTGAAAACAGTGGGCGCCGTACTTGTGAACTAAAATGCCTGCTTCATCATAGTAATCATAGGAGTTGCCGCCAATGTGTGAGCGTTTCTCAACAAGCAGGACTTTTTTATCCAGTTGCGAGGCGAGCCTTTCGGCACTTACCGCACCGGCAAAACCCGCCCCTGCTACTATAAAATCATACTTTTCAGGCATCAGTGTCTGTTTATAAGGGAGAGGGCTTTGCCCTCTCCCTTAAACCCTCTCCCACAAGGGAGCTCGCCCCCTTGACCCCATCCTTATTAATGATATTAGTTTTTTATGCATCAATATCTATTTTTAAATAGTTCTCCAGAGACGCCATCCACCTCAGAGGTTTGAAACCTGTACAGAGTATTGTTTGAGAAAGGTCTAAAACCGAATAGGCGGGTCTTCTGGCCGGTGTGGGAAACTCAGCCGTAGTTATCGGCCTTACCGGTGTGCTTATACCTCTGAGCTTTAATATCTCAACGGCAAAATTATACCAGCTTATGCCGCCGTCTGTTTCGTCGGTTACGTGGTAAATGCCATACTTACCGCTTTCTATCACGCATCGTATTCCCTCTGAAAGACTGACTGTCCATGTGGGAGAGCCTATTTGGTCATTAACGACAGTGAGTTCCGGCCTTTGGCGTGAAAGCCGCAGCATTGTCTTAACAAAGTTGTTGCCATATTTTCCATAAAGCCAGCTTGTTCTGATTATATAAAACTTACTCATAAGCCATGTTACGTACTTTTCACCGGCCAGCTTTGTAAAGCCGTATTGACCGGAGGGGCAGGTTTCATCAAACGGTGTGTATGGAGTGCTCCTTAAGGGAGCATCAGGGCCTCCAAAGACGTAGTCCGTACTTATATGGCAAAACGGGATATCCCTTTCATTGCACACAATACAGAGGTTTTGTACACCCAGAGCGTTAACTGTCATGGCAAAGTCTCGCTCCGACTCAGCCTTATCCACGTTTGTATAGGCGGCACAGTTGACAACAACATCTGGCTGGGTCTTATCAATGCTTTCCCTTAGAGCATCAATGCGAGTTATATCCAGCTCATCTATAGTAAAGCCACGGCACTGATGCCCGTGTTCATTTAAAAACGGCACCAAGTCGCTGGAAAGCATTCCGCCTGCGCCAACTACCATGACTTTCATCATTTCCAAAACCCTCCGCTTTCATGGCTGAGGCGGCTCTTTAGCGGCTGCCACCACCACTGGTTTCCCTTGTACCACTCTATGGTTTTCTCTATACCTTCCTCAAACTTTACGGAAGGTTTCCAGCCCAGCTCGGCAGTGATTTTTGTGTTATCCAGAGCATACCTGAAATCATGTCCGGGTCTGTCCGTTACGTACTTTATATGAGATTCGTTCTTACCCATTAAACCGAGCGTGGTTTTTACAATATCTATATTTTTGCGCTCACAATCCCCGCCAACGTTATAAACCTCACCGTCTTTTCCATTGTGAAGGATGGTATCAATGGCGGCACAGTTATCTAAAACAAAGAGCCAGTCCCTGACGTTTTCACCCTTGCCATATACAGGGACCGAACCACCCTCCATCAGGTTTGTTATCATAAGAGGAATTAGCTTTTCCGGAAACTGGTACGGGCCGTAGTTGTTAGAGGGTCTTACCAGTATTGCGCCATAGCCGTAGGTTTTGTTACATGCCTGAAGGATCAAATCCCCTGCCGCCTTTGACGCAGAGTACGGAGACCTTGGGTCAAGCGGGGTGGTTTCCGTAAACTTACCGTCATGTGTCTCAAGGCTGCCGTAAACCTCATCAGTTGACAGATGCACAAAGCGCTTAATGTTTGGGGCTTTCATGGCAGCGTCAAGAAGAGTTTGCAGCCCGATGATGTTAGTTTGCAGAAATGGTTTTGCATTGGCTATTGAGCGGTCAACGTGGCTCTCGGCGGCAAAGTCAACCACCGCATCCACCTCTTTGATTAGTGTGCCGACAACTTCTTCATTTACAATTGAGTCTGTGACTGTGCGCAGACGCTTGTTATCTAAATCCTTAAGGTTATCCATATTGCCGGCATAGGTTAGCGCATCGAGATTTATAATCTCATAATCGGAGTACTTTCCAAGCATATGCCTGATAAAGTTGGACCCGATAAAACCACAGCCGCCGGTTACGAGAATTTTCATTATATGGCCCCCTTAATCAAATTGATACGGTGATGTGTTGTCATTTTCCCAGCGTATTTCATCCACCGGTTCCTTTTTACCTTCTCCAGCATATAGTCTGTCGGGAAGGTTTATGACCATACCATCCACGGTGTCGGCATTTTTGTATGCGTGCACTACTCCGGGAGGCACGGTTACTATCTTGTTTTTTGAGTCCCGCAGTACGATTCTATTTTTATAAGTCGGAGAGTTTTCCCTTCTGTCCCAAAGATAAAGCGTGAAATTACTCAGAAAAATAAAGAGATCAGTTTGGTCAACATGTTCATGAGGGCCGCGGGCAATACCTGGTTTAGTCATGGAAATGTATGACATTACGGGAACAAGCTCCCCGGGTAGTTCGTCAACCCTGTAAAGTTCGGCAAGCCAGCCGCGGGCATCGTTAAAAAACTTCAAATCTTTAATAATAACCCCTTCAATATTTCCTTCCTTATACATTTAAACCTCCACCACGGTATCGTCGCTAATCATAAGCCTAAGCGCCGTATGTCTGTACGTATTCTTGAAAACCCTCGCATTACGCCCTATCAGGCTGTCCTCAAGGCGTTCTATACCCTCTATAGAGGAATTACTGAGTATTACAGAGTGCTCAATGGCTGAGTCTCTTATAGTAGTCTCATCCCCTATGCTTGTGTGCGGGCCGATAAAGGAGTTCTCAATTCGTGCATTTCTCCCTATTTTAATGGGACCTCGCATATGGCTGTTTATTATCACCGTGCCTTCCTCTATCGTAACCCTTCCGGTTATACGGCTAAGCGCATCAACCACGCCTGCAATGTCATGTTTTATGTACTCATCCAGCACTATGGTGTTGGCCTCAAGGAGATCGTCCTTTTTACCTGTGTCAAGCCACCAGCTCTCCAGTACCTGGCTATCCACGGCATATCCCATATTGATTAACTCCTGAATGGCATCGGTAATTTCAAGCTCGCCCCTTTTTGAGGGTTTTATCCTTGCTATTGCATCAAAAATTTTATTTGTAAATATATAGACACCGACAAGGGCTAAATTAGAGGGAGGGTTTTCAGGCTTTTCTATCAGCTCCACCACCTTGCCCTCTTTATCAAGCCGTGCCACTCCAAAGCGTTTAGGGTCTTCAACACGTTTAAGAAATATCAGAGCCTCTGGTTTTTTCTTCTTAAACCGCTCTATTGCGTTCTTTACTCCCTCACTGAGAAGATTATCACCTAAATACATAACAAAGTCATCGTTTCCGAGAAAATTCCTGGCCGTTAAAACAGCATGTGCAAGGCCGGCAGGTTTTTTCTGCACAATAAAGCGGGGTTTTAGTCCCCACTGCGCTCCATCCTGTATATAGTCCTTAACGTTTTGGCCGGTCTCAGGGGAGATAATAACACCGGTATTTTTAATCCGTGCTTCGGATATGTGGTTTAACACATACCACAGTATCGGTTTTCCGGCTACCGGGACGAGTTGCTTTGCTATAGTGTGAGTCAGAGGACGCAACCTTGTGCCCTGTCCACCGCTTAATATAAGAGCTTTCATTTAAGCCACAGTCCTTTCATCGTTTTCATTTTAACATACTCAGGTTTTTCACACAATCTCTATATTATACCAAATATGGTTTAAATATTTTATTGCCGGATTTCTTTTTAGAAAAAATTTATTGCTCTAATGAGAATATATATTATGACAGTGCAAACGTACTGTATAGGGTTTGATAGGCATCGTTAGATTGTAACAGGGTTTCGTGTGTTCCGGCCCCTACAATTTCACCGTCTTTGATAACTGCTATTCTGTCGGAGTTTTTTATTGTGGAAAGTCTGTGGGCCACCACTATGGTAGTTCTGTCTTTCATAAGAGTCTCAAGGGCCTTTTGAACCAAAGATTCCGAAACGGAATCAAGAGACGATGTTGCCTCATCAAGTATTAAAATCGGCGGATTTTTAAGCACCGCCCGCGCTATTGCAATGCGCTGCCTTTGTCCTCCCGAGAGGTTTAGACCGCGGTCGCCAAGAATGCTTTCATAACCCTCCGGTAGTTTGTCTATAAATTCATCGGCATAAGCCAGGGTTGCCGCCGTTTTTATCTCTTCCTCCGTAGCCTCCGGCTTTCCAAATAAAATGTTCTCTCTTATGGTTTCATTAAAAAGCAGTATATCCTGGCTTACAATCCCTATCAACTCTCTCAAAGAGGCAATGTCCAAATCTGCAATGTCGGTCCCGTCAATGGTAATCCGCCCCTCTGTGGGTTTATAAAATTTCGGGATAAGGTGTATGAGTGAGGTCTTACCGGCACCACTAGGCCCCACAAGTGCTATTACCTCCCCCTGCCTGATAGTGAGGTTTATGTTTTTCAGGATATACTGATGTTCGTTGACATATTTAAAAGATACATTTTCAAAAGTAATGTTTTCCTTAAAACCGTTGATTTTAATATTGCCGTTTTCCTCCGCCGCAGTGTCAAATACGTGGTCAATGCGCTCAAGCGATGCTCTTATGCCCTGAAGAGTCGTGTAGGATTCCCCGACTTGTTTAACCGGACTAAATACCAGGTATATAGCGGTCAGAATGGAGGCAAAGTCTCCAGGAGTCACACTCCCTGCCACTACCTGTCTGCCTCCGTATATCAGAACAAACCCTATGGCAATACCGGTCATTGTGTCAATTACCAGTTTATTCAGTTCCTTAAGTCTGATTGCTTTAACATTATCCCGGAAGACCTTATTGTTGTCTGCTATGTATTTTTCATTTCTGAGAGGTTGACGGTTAAAGACTTTGATAACTCTGTTTCCGGTAATAGACTCTGAAAGCCTGTGGGTCAGATATGAAACGCTCTTTTGAGCCTCATGGCTGCGCTGTTTTACTTTTTTGCCGATTTTTTTGGCACTATAGGCAAATATCGGCACAAGCAGCAGATTAACAAGAGTTACATCCCATTTTCTGTAAAAAGCTATACCCATCAGGACAAATATTTTAGGTATCTCGATGATTGCAGCCCTCAGCACCTCGGCAAATATGGCGCTTATTTTATCAACATCGTTAATTACCCGCGACATTAAAATGCCGGAGGCCTCCTTGTCGAAATACTTAACCGGCATGTAGAGGATATGGTTATGCAGCTTGTTTTGAGTGTCTCGTATCAGGGATAACCCTGCGCGCTTCATAAGGTACTGTTGAAAAAAATGCAATATCCCCTTAATTGTAAAAAGCATAATAACGGCTATGGGAAAGTACTTAAGATATTCATAGTTTTTTTGTACGAACACAATATCAAGAGCAGGTTTGACAAGCCATGCGATTGCACCCATAACAGCGGAGACCATAAGCCCGAAGGAGAGGGCAAGAAAGGTCTGCCCCCAGTAGGGTTTTGTAAGAGCCACAATTTTTCTGTAAGCCGACATCGCCGCTATTTTTCCATCCATGATGTTATTTCTCTGTGTTGTAAGATAAAACGCATAATTGCGGGGTGGTCCTGTCCGAGGATTTTTTTAAATCTTGCAAGGGCGGCTTCGAAATCCACGATTTTGCTGCCTGTTGTGAGATTATCGGCATAGGATACAATTTTTTCTGCAGGTGTTTCGGGGATGTAATTACATGGTGGAAGTCCAAGCGATACGGCCTCCTCTTTCGGTAATCCTGCCCCTATGTGCCGTTGAATTATTTTTACAATCTCGGCTTGTAATCCTAGCTCTTTGGCCATTTCAGCACCCACAAACGCATGGTCTAATCCATGTGTTTTCCCTCTACCAATATCATGAAGGAGAGCCCCCACTCTGATAATCTCAGAGTTGACATAGATTTTAACTCTGCCGGCAATCTCCACTGCCTTTTCCTTAACACTCAGGCAATGTTCAATCACATTGCCGGCAACATTGGCGGCTCTCAGCAGAGCAATCTCGTTTTCGTCCACAGAACATTATAACAGGATTGTCATAAATAATTAAGGGATTGACGGATAATTATTTTGCTTTTAATGTGTTTTTGTGACAAAATACCATATTCATACAGAAGCTTCTTTATTGAGGCTTCACGGGTTTCAAACCATTTATCATGGGATTTTCTCTTTAGATTTACTCTTTCTTCTAATGATAAGTCACTTAAATTTATAACCCTTGCATTTTCAAATTCATAGCCCAATTGTTCAAGTTTTTCTTTATTTTCTCTGTCAGTACAAAATATTCCATTTCCGCAAAAAGAATGTGGAATTTTATTTTCAAATAAAGTCTTCGTAAACTTATCCATGTCATCAGTGTTTTTTAATCGAAAATGTATTTCTTTATCAGAATTTTCAGGTATTGGTTTTTTTTCCTGCTGCAAACGCTCTTTTTCTATCATTTCATACAACAAAGCTCTGTCTTTATGACTTATAGTGCTATATGTAGTACTAAAATGTGTTTTTTTTGATACCATTGTCTCTATGTCCTCTTAAAAAATACTTTTTTTCGTTCTTGAGGTTTCCATAATCACCCATGATAAGCAGCTTAATACACCTTTACTATATTTCAACGCAGTGCACATAACCCCTTTTTAATAACTTGTATCAAAGCAAAGGGAAGAGCGATGGGACTGCTCTTCCCTTGCAATATGTTTACAATTAAATGTTTATCTCTTACTCAGAGGGCGTCCAGTTGGCCCAATGCTTTAAGAAATTCCACCTTCTCTTAACATCGTATTCGGCTTCTTTCATAAGCTTTGCGGCCACCTCAGGTTTCGATACCCTGAGCTGCTGGTATCTGTTCTGTGCATAGCAGTAGTCGGCCAGGGAGCCGGTAGGCTCTTTGCTGTCTAACTGCATAGGAGTTTTCCCTTCAAGTTCAAGTGTGGGATTGTACCTGTAGAGCGGCCAATAACCGGTGCTTACAGCCTCTTTCATTATATCCACGGTCTTTGTGGTATTAATACCCTGTGCGATACAGGTAGAGTAGGCAATGATAAGTGACGGGCCTTTATAAGCCTCAGCCTCAATGAATGCCTTTATTGTTTGGGCAGGATTGGCTCCAAATGCTACCTGTGCTACATAAACATGGCCGTATGTTGACATAATCAGGCCGATGTTCTTTTTGCCGGTGCTCTTACCGCCTGCGGCAAACTGTGCTACTGCTCCTCTGGGGGTTGCCTTAGACATCTGTCCACCGGTATTTGAATAAACCTCGGTGTCCATTATCAATATGTTTATGTTTTCACCGGAGGCCAGCACCTGGTCAACTCCGCCGTAGCCGATGTCATAACCCCAGCCGTCTCCTCCTAAGCACCACACTGATTTTTCAACCAGGAAGTCGGCAAGTGATATAAGGCTCTTTGCCTCATCTGAATTATCCCCGGCAAGTACCTTTTTGAGGTCGGCAATTCTTGCTCTCTGAGCCTCAATACCCTCTAAGTTGGTCTGGTCTGCGCTTTTGATAGCGTCAATGAGTGACTTCTGACCGGAAAACTTTGAGCCTAAAGAATCCAGAAGCTCCGCTGCCTGTGCGTTGAACTTGTCAACCGCCTGTCTCATGCCAAGACCAAACTCTGCGTTGTCCTCAAACAGTGAGTTTGCCCAGCTGGGGCCCCTGCCGTCAGCTCTCTTAGCGTACGGAGTGGTTGGAAGATTACCGCCATAGATGGAAGAGCAGCCTGTGGCGTTAGCAATCATAAGCCTGTCACCAAAGAGCTGAGTGAGAAGCTTTATATATGGAGTCTCGCCGCAGCCTGAGCAGGCGCCTGAGTACTCAAACAGAGGTCTTACCAGCTGGCTGCCCTTAACTGTGGAGATTTTGTACTTTGAAGGGTCTGTTTCGGGAAGACTAAGGAAAAACTTGTAGTTGTCGGCTTCCTTGAAACGAACAGGCTCCTGCAGTGTCATGTTAATTGCTTTAACCTCGGTGCGTTTCCCTGCTGCGTCTTTCTTACGTCCCGGGCAAACCTCCACACATGAACCGCAGCCGACACAATCCTCGGGAGCTACCTGAACTGTAAACTTAAGGCCGGCAAATTCCTTACCTGTTGCATCCACTGATTTGTACTCTTTGGGAGCGCTGCCCAGATTGGACGAGTCAAATGCCTTAATTCTTATTGAAGCATGAGGGCAAACAAACGAACATGTGCCGCACTGAATACAAGCATCAGGCTCCCACACAGGGATATGTAAAGCAATATTTCTCTTTTCGTACTGGGTGGTTGCCGTTGGCCATGTGCCGTCAACAGGCATAGCCGATACAGGTAGTGCGTCACCGTTTCCTTCTATTATCTTAGCAGTCACGTTTTTAACAAACTCAGGAGCATCATCGGAGACGGCTTTACGCATCGTTATTTTACTTGTAACTTTAGCCGGTACCGGGACTTCAACGATATTGGCGATAGCCTTATCCACTGCCACATAGTTCATCTCTACAACCTTATCGCCTTTCTTCTGATAAGTCTTCTTGATTTCCCTCTTAATTGCCGTGATAGCCTCGTCTTTGGTTACAACGCCGGAGATTACGAAAAAGGCTGTCTGCATTATCATATTAATTCTGTTGCCCAGCCCAAGCTCCTCAGCCAGCGCTATAGCATCTATGATATAGAACTTCATCTTTTTTGCAATTAACGCCTCTTGCACTTCTTTGGGTAAAGTATCCCACACGGTATCTTTACCGTGGGATGTGGTCAACAGAAATGTGGCGCCCTCCTCGGCATTGCCAAGCATGTTGTATTTTTCCAGAAATGACGTGTTGTGGCAGGCTATAAAGTTAGACTTGGATATAAGGTACGGGGATGTGATGCACCCTTTACCAAAGCGAACATGTGAGGTGGTAATTGAGCCCGATTTCTTGGAGTCATAAACGAAATAGCCCTGTGCATGATTTGGGGTTTCACTACCGATGATTTTAATAGTGTTTTTGTTTGCTCCGACTGTGCCGTCAGCGCCGAGGCCGTAGAACATGGCACGCACGGTGTCTTTTCCTTCTATGTCAAATGATGGATCGTACTTTAGGCTTGTGTTGGTAATGTCGTCGTTAATACCCACGGTGAAGTGGTTTTTGGGTTTGCTCTCTGAGAGGTTGTCAAATACGGCTTTTGCCATGGCTGGAGTAAAGTCCTTGGAACCAAGTCCGTAACGGCCACCGACTATTGTCGGATATTTTTTGAGATTGCCGATACCCTGCTCGATAGCCTCACCGATAACCGTTCTGACGTCAAGATACATAGGTTCGCCGGTAGCCCCCGGCTCTTTTGTTCTGTCTAACACTGCGATGGATTTCACAGAGGCGGGGATAGCGGATGCAAATGCCGCTGTGTCAAAAGGCCTGTATAGTCTTACGTGTATAAGACCGACTTTACCGCCCTTTGCGTTTAAGTAATCAACAGTGTTTTGTACAACCTCGCCGCCTGAGGCCATTATAATGACAATCCGCTCTGCATCCGGTGCTCCGTAGTACTCGTAAAGTTTGTACTGGCGGCCAACTATACCGGCAAACTTATCCATAGCCTTCTGGACTATGCCGGGAACTGCGTTGTAGTATTTATTGACTGTTTCACGGCCCTGGAAGTAAACATCAGGGTTCTGAGCGGTACCGCGCATAGAGGGTCTGTCCGGTGTAAGACCCCTCATACGGTGCTCTACAATCTTACTGTTGTCTATCATGGCTCTCATGTCGTCAAAAGTTAATTCTTCAATTTTTGCAACCTCATGTGAGGTTCTGAAACCGTCAAAAAAGTGCAGGAAGGGTATGCGTGATTCTAAGGTGGCTGCCTGAGCTATAAGAGGAAAGTCCATAGCTTCCTGAACGTTCTTAGAAGCAAGCAGTGCAAAACCTGTGGCTCTTGTGGCCATGACGTCTGAGTGGTCACCGAAGATGGAAAGTCCCTGACAGGCAAGTGAACGTGCTGTGATGTGAAACACGGTAGGTGTTAACTCACCGGCTATCTTGTACATATTGGGCACTATTAAAAGTAGCCCTTGGGATGCGGAACATGTCGTGGCAATAGCACCTGCTGAAAGAGAGCCGTGCACTGCACCTGCCACACCGGCTTCAGACTGCATCATTCCGACCTTGGGCACTGAACCCCAAATGTTGACTGCACCGGCTGCCGTCTTTGAATCGCAGATTTCCGCTATCGGTGATGACGGCGTAATCGGGTAAATTGTAATTATTTCGTTTGTAGCATGAACGGTATGCGCGCAAGCCGTACAACCATCCATTGTTACCATCTTTCGACTCATACTTCCCTCCATCATTTTAGTTTGTTATTAGTTTTGAATATAAATCCGTCAAAAAACTTTTCGGACCTCTGCCGTTTCAGCCCCCCACTTTGTTGAACAATCTATTGCATCCATCTTAAATTAATTTACAATACAAGTACCCGAAAGTATAAATTATCATTAAGAATAATTTCAAGCAATATAAAAATAATTTTTATGAGATTTTTAAAATTTGCTTTCACAGGGAGTTTAACGGCAAAATAATTATCATGGAAAGAGACACGCTCAGAGAGTACTTTATGGCTGAGGCGCTTTTGGAGGCGCAACTGGCCCTTGCCGCTGGAGATGTTCCGGTAGGGGCGGTGATAGTAAATAAAAGCGGTATTATAATCAGCCGTGCTCACAATACCAAGGAGCAAATAAAGGACCCGACGGCACATGCCGAGGCTTTAGCCATACGGGATGCTTGTAGAGTTTTAGGAGATTGGAGACTTACGGATTGTACGCTGTATGTGACAAAGGAGCCGTGTATAATGTGTGCAGGGGCGATATTAAATGCCCGTATAAGCGCACTGGTATATGGCTGTGGAGATGCAAAAGCAGGCGCTGTTAATTCACTGTATCATTTGTTAGGTGATTTCAGATTAAATCACAGAGTTCAAGTTACCACTGGTATTTTAGAAGAGAAATGTACGATAATACTGAAAGATTTTTTTACGGCACTGAGGAGAGGTTGCCGAGCGGTTTAAGGCGGCGGTCTCGAAAACCGTTGTGGGGTAACTCACCGGGGGTTCGAATCCCCCCCTCTCCGCTCCATAAGCCATTCTACAGTGTTTCTCCAAAAAATCATAAAACAGGCCGTTGACCATTGTTGACTATAAGTTTTACCCCTTAGTCAACCCTACCGCTATCTTAGACTGCCAGTGTGTTTCACTCACATTCAGGCTGTTGCGGCTTTCATACTCTTTTGACTGCCCCACCGTGTATTTGCTGTTGCTGAGATTTTTGTAGCCAACCACCCGTTTTTCTTGAGCTCCGGTCTCAGCATTAACTATGCAATAAGTATAAACCGCCATCCCACGGTTTATCTGACACGACACCTTACTTACGTAGCTGCCGCCTGTGTTTACTTCTGACTGCAAATTAGTATAAAGAGATCAGCTATGATCAGCTATCCCTCAATTTTATAATCAATATCAACCAATTATCAGCGGAAGCTATTATACTATTTTTTTATCAATAATAGCGATATTTTTCATATTGAAAAAAATAATTTGTATTTGCAGGTATTGACATCTAATATATTCCTCCTGTATGCTATCGGCAATGGCTAATTAATTAGCCACTTAAAAGGCCGCAGAGAAAACAGGAGAGGGATGAGGAGTTATGGCTTGGGAATGTCCGAATTGTAAGAAAGCATGTCATGAGAGGTTGGAGACATGTTTTACGTGTGGATATAACAAGATTGCGAATGATTTGGTCTTAGAAACAAAGCAGAGAACTATTGTGGAGATAGAATTAGATGTTAAAAATGAAATCGAAAGGAAGGAAAAAAATCTTTATCACTGGGTTAAAGTTTTTGAGAAGGCATTAGAAGACAAACATATTTCAGATGATGAATTTTTAGAATTAAATGAACTCGAAAAAAGATTAGGACTTACAAATGAAGATACTAAACCATATTGGGCAAAGGTTTATTTCCCTGTTGCAGAAACTAAGCCTTTACCCCCTGCTGTCATATCTAAAAGTATTGTAGACTTTATCCCTGAAATCCCTGAATGGCGACTAACAGTAAGTTTTGGGAAATCTTCTTCCAACAATTTTGCTCAGGTACTTTCCAGTATTCAGATACATCCTGGTTATCAGCTAAAGAAAGGTCAAAACAATGAAGAAATTCACGAGTTGAATTTTAGAGCGGAGGAAATACTACAATTTGAGCAGTTGTGGTCAAGAGTCAAAACCTGGAAGTCTACAGTTGTAAATATAAACAATGAAATAATTGATAGAAAAGACCTTTCAAAATGGCTTATTTGCTATAGAGACAAACTTAAAGAAAAAGACACAAATCCTCTATTTTGCTTCGGAGCAAGTCCTTATACATATAATCTGTTTGGTTGTCATAGAACTATGATTAGGGATGGAGCTGGAACAATGTCTATGTGCTGGTATGATATGGGGAAATTTATAAATAATAATGTCTTTCAAATAGACAAAGAAGCAATTGCTGCTATGATAATAAAAGAGATTTATCCGTATCGAATATGCCCTGCCTTGAGGAGAGATAAAATTGTCAGAGGATATAACATCATCCCAACAACTATTGATATTTCTCAACAAAAAGAATGGGCTACTTATTATGATTATGGAAGAAGAGTGAAAAAGCTGATCCCACAAGTAAAATATATACAAAGAAAAATTAGTGAAGTATCAAGTGGAAACTTCTCTGTTAGTATAAGTGCGTATATGTCAATCCCAGATTATGAAGATAGTATTTCTCCTCAATTTAAACAAATTTTATATTTAGAAAGTAGAAAGTAAAAAAAGCTAAAGGGAGACGGAGAATACGTTCTGTCAAACCAACCTATTAATTCCATCCACAAAATACAAGATGTAGGTTTTCCCTTAACTCAAATAAAATTATATCAGTGAGACCATATAAAAGAAACCCGTCGAGGTGGCAGATAGATTACTACCCGGAGGAGCAAAGGGTAAGCGGGTACGGCTGGTGCTTGCGGCGGGCGTGTCAAAAAAAGACGCACTCTCGATTGAAAAAAGCCTCATAGCCGCCCAAAAAGGGCAGGACATAAATTACGTGCCGTCAAACGCCACAGTGAATGAGCTGTACCTGTTATATCTGTCATATGCGCAAATGCACAAATCAACGGCGACATGTAAGGATCTAAAGAATCTGTTTAGTGCGTATTACTCAAGATATTTAGGCAGTTTTGAGGTTGAAATTGTCTTGACTTTTGGGGGGCATTACAGCTGCTTGGTATAAAATTATTTCTTATTCACCTTCCTATAAACTTTAATAACGCTTTAGCAACAGTTAATGGATGAGGCGGGCAGCCGGTTATGTAGAGATTGGGTTTGATTTTATCTAAGAATGTTCTGTCTATTGCTTTTGAGTTAGTGAAAATCCCACCGCTTAGGGCACATGTACCGACAAGAATTACCACCTTAGGTTCAGGAATTGCCCTGTAGGTCTCTTCAAATGCGTAAGCCATGTTTTTAGTAAGCGGCCCTGTTAAGACCAACCCGTCGGCATGACGCGGTGAGGTTACAAACTCTATCCCAAATCGCCCAATGTCATAATTTACGTTGGACAGGGCTGTCAGCTCCAGCTCACAGCCGTTACAGCCCCCCGCTGACACCGATCTGAGTTTAAACGATTTATTAAATAACTTCACTATGCGATTATCAGGTACTATCTCCGGCTCCCTGTGCGTAGAGCTTATTATCATGTCTTTTAAATCCGTGGAGGCTAAATCCGTTTGATTGCTGAAACGTATTATACCATCCATGCAAACCCTCGAACACTCAGGACACAGTATGCACTTTGACAAGTCTATCGTTATAGGATTATAAGTTATAGCCGCCGCCGGACACGCCTCCATACACCTGTAACACGCATTTGCACACTGCCCGTCTGTTATCTTTAGCAATCCTCTGAATTTATCAGGCGGTAGCGCACCCTTTATGTCCGCTATGCTCTGAAAACCCTGATTTATTTTTGTCCTTATTACATTAAACATCTGTGTTTACGTTAACTATAAGTCATGGCCGCTGCATGACAGGTCAAAACTCCTGTTACAAAGCGGGAAATCTGAAATCCCGTTTCCTCTCATAGCAAGTGCCAAAGCAATCCAATTATGAAACGACGGATCAGAGACCTTATAATGCTCAAGCTCACTGTTTTTTCCCGTTATTGCCACATGGGTTACCCCTCCGCGCCATGCCTCCACTACTGTAACCACGAAGGTATCAGGCCTCATAAGCCTTGTCTCCTCCTTTATGTTGCCTGTCATAATGCCTAAGTTTAGCCATCTCCGCAGCAGCTCAATTGACTGCCCTGTTTCAAGCACCCGTATGCGCGCCCTGGCTGCCACATCCCCGGCCTTTAACAACACAGGCTCTATGGTGTCTTTAGCATAAATGCCATAGGGTTGATCAGCACGGGCATCTATTGGAAGCCCCGAGGACTTAGCTGCTATTCCCACAAGTCCAGCTCTCCATGCCGCCTCAGTACTAACCGTCCCCATATACTCAATCTGAGACTGTACTCCGGGGTCATTAAAAAAATACTCGTTTATTATTTCAAGGTCTCTGTCAATGTTGTCAAGTATGCTTAATATCTGCTCTCTCATTCTTACCCCTATGTCACTTAGCACCCCGCCGGGGCGAATTAAGCCCCGTCCAAAACGGCAGCCGGAAATCAGCAGCATCGTATCCAACACAGTGGTTCTTAAGCGGCTATAGGTAGTGGCCCCCGGCAGAAACCCTATATCGGCAGACATGCCGCTTAAGCCCGATAAGTGCATCGCTATTCGCTCAAATTCAAGGGCTATACCACGGATAATGTCAGCCCTGCTTGAAATCCTTACCCCCGACAGTGCTTCCATCGCAAGGGCATGTGCCCACACATGCCCTATAACTGTGTCTCCGGCTATTGATTCGGCAAGAACCGACTTATTCATAGGATTACCCGATATAAACATAGCCTCAACCGCCCTGTGCTGATACCCCAACTGTGCTTCCATATGATACACATCCTCACCATGACATAGAAATCTGAAATGCACAGGCTCAGTTATCCCGCCTTGTACCGGCCCCAGAGCCACCTCATGAATATCCCCGCCGCTACACTTATAAAACGGATAATCTGCAACCGCTCCGCTTGTTTTTCCACCATAGCAATATCTGACAGGCTTTAACCACGGATGCCCCTGTGGCACTATGCCGTGTTGCTCATAAAGTCTTCGTTCAAACAATTGCATAGCAGGTGCACTGTTTGATATGGAATCGTACCGTCCACCGGGCTCAATCTGAGCTGAGGCAACCACCAGATAGTTTGATATGTCATCTGATAGAACCGCTGTCACTGATATATTGCCGTTTCCGGCCTCGTAACCAAAAAACTGGATTATCCTCAGACCCTGATTAATCTGCTCTGAAATCCCCTCCATAAGGTCGTTAAGATGAAGCACAGGGATTTGCCTTCTGGATATTGCAACAGCATTATACAGAGGCAGCCATTTACTGCTTATCATGCCTTAAAAACCTCCTAATATGTAGGCGGCTCTGTGCAACAGCACGTTTAAGGCAAGAGGAATATAAATACCGGTGATTGCGATAATCCCCAGAAATATCCACTGTGGAAGAAGTGAAAACAACGGTTCTACTGTTGCCTCTGAGCTGCCCTCATCAGGCGTTGCAGCACCGGCTTCTTTAGACATCTCCGTTGCAGCCTCTGAAAACACCATCTTAAATACAGATGTTATAAAACCATAAGACACCGTTGCCGATAAAACTACAAACACTGCAAGCACCACCCATCTACTTTCCGTTACCATCTGTTTAATCATCATAAACTCACTTACAAAAAGCCCTGAGGGTGGAATCCCGATTATAAAAAGGACAGAAACAACAAGTATGATTGAGCTCTGCGGAACTCTCCCTATTGCATTAGAGATGCCGCTGGTTTTCACAGTGCCGTATGTATAAAGGAAATTCCCTGAGGTCAGAAACAGAGCGTGTTTTATGAGAGAGTGGCAAAGTGTGTGAAGCATGGCTGCATATATAGCAATCCCTCCAAGTCCCACAGAGGTGGCAAGAATCCCCATATGCCCGACAGTTGAGTAAGCGAGTTTTCTCTTGAAATTATCCACCCGCGGGATAAACACCGCTGCCGCCAATATGGAGAGCAACCCCAGGGCCAGCATCAGGTTACGAATAAAGGAAATCATCGGTGTGAAAGCAAAGATTTGATAATACCGTAAAATTGCAAGAAATGCACAGTTAAGCAGTGTGCCTGAAAACATTGCCGATGCTGATGAGGGTGCTTTGGAATGGGCATCGGGCAGCCACGTGTGCATAGGGGAGAGCCCCATCATAGTGCCGTAACCGACCAGTGCAAATGTAAAAGCCATTCCTCCCCACAGAGGCGATATGAGGGCGGTATAGTTTGAAAGTGTATCAATGCTAAGACCCCTGCCCGGCACCTGCTCTGATGCCTCTACCATTGATAACACTCCGATAAATGAAAGCACTATCCCGACTGAACAGATAAAGAGATGTTTCCATGCCGCCTCCAGGGATTCCTTATCCCTATGATGCCAGATAAGGGTGGCAGTGGCAATTGGGGTAGCTCCGACAAATACCCACATAAGGCCAAGATTTCTGCTTAACACAGCCCCTGTCACCATAGCAAGGAAAAACAACATAGCCGGTGCATACCAGTGGTCATAATGTTGTGCCTCATCGGTTTCCTTTAAATAAACATTGCTATAAAGCGCCGACCCCAGAAAGTTAACGTTTATAATAAACAAAAATACAAACCCCAAAGTATCAGTTCCCAGTAATTCATTGTTTCTAAAGACACCGTCATAGGGCAGTGTCATTGAAGCTGTAAGGTTAATAAGCGAAACCAGAATAAGTGCTGCCCTGTCTGCTTTTGACGACCTTAACAGAATGGAAACAAAAGCTGCTCCTATGGGTAAGACAATTATAGCTATTTCTTTATTCATTTCGTTTTTTTAAGGCTTTCTCATTCCTCAGCTATTGTCACGGTACGCATAAGGGGAAGGGGCGAGACGCCCACGCCGTAATGGACAGCGTCCTTCTCCTTTACTTTCTTTTTCCTCTGTTACCACTATCCGGATGGAACAATTAAAACAATTTCTTTAGAGTTTTCATCGGGTGGACTCAGGTCTTCTATGTTATCTACCTTGATTGCCAGCTCGTTGTCAAATGTAATATTACGGCAGACATAGACTGTTTTGTTTGTATTAAACATGCCCAGTTGTGAGAGCACCTTAACCACTTCCGTTGAGTTGTTTTTTTTATCGCAAAGGACAGCTACCCTTTCATGATTAGGCGCATCATATAAGGCATCCATTGGGCGGCCATGGACTGAGATAATCCTTACGTTAAGCCACTGTTCTTTAACCCCGGCAAATGCTGCTATTACACTTGATATTCCAGGCACTATCTCAATCACTGAATCCCTGCCGAAGCGTTCCTTGATTTTCTCCGACAGGCTGTAAATGCCGGCGTCTCCGGTTACTAAAACCCCTACGGTTTTGCCCTCGTTTTGCTCTATCAGATTTAGAATCTCCTCAATGCCGCTTTCCTCATAAACCGTCTTGCCCGTGATTTCACCTATGGCGGCTATCTGATGCCTCATCCCAATTATTACCTCACAGCGCTGAGCGCTTTTGACCGCTTTAAAGGTTACATAGTCACTCCCGCCCGGGCCCACACTTATTAAGATTATCCTGTGCACTTGCTGTGTCCTATCAACGTTTTTTTCATATCAAACAAATATACCTCTAATGAGGGTATCCTGTAAATAGCGTGAATTTCCTTACAGATTGCGTGTGCTAATTTTACAAAATCCCCGCCTGTTGCAGTGATTATTTCCTCTACTGTGTTAAAGCTGCCTGTTAAGCCCATAAAATCAGCGACAAACTCTGCAGCCTGCGGGGAACGCCCTGAATGAGTATCTGAGTATCCCATCAGAATTTTCGCCAACTTTCCGGGATGTCCGCCGATTATCACATGTTTAAACCCCTTTGATTTAACGTAGTCTATGGCAAATCCTAAAAAGTTACTAAACTGCACCACTCTGTCTATATCCAAAACACGCTTGAGTGCATCCTCTCCGATCTTTCCCGGAGCAAGGTGGATACTCTCAGCGTTTTCGCAAAAAGAGACGTTTGTCTCACACTTAATTGTCTCTTTGAGGGCCTCAACACTCATAGGTTCAACTATACCGGTAGTGCCTATTATTGAAATTCCACCTATTATGCCAAGCCGTGGATTAAACGTCTTTTGCGCTACCGCCTCACCGTCCACAACTGAAATCTCAACCTCTACATGAACACACTTCTCTGAAAACACCTCATTCACCGCACGTGTTATCATTGCTCTTGGTACTGGATTTATTGCCCAGCCGCCAACGGGCTGTTGCAGCCCTTTTTTGGTTACAATGCCGACACCGGAGCCACCTGTTATAACGACCTTGCTCTCATCCAAAGTGTTATGTTTAGGCGACTTCAGAGTGGCAACGATTTCAATACCTCGTGTTACGTCAGGGTCATCGCCGCTTTGCTTTATTACCGAGGCGACGGCTTTATCTTGTTTAAGAGTCCCGCTGTGAATATTTATCAGCAAACTTTCATTGTTGTTGGGCAGCATGATGTGTACGTATTTAGGCAGAGTACCGGCTTTAAGCAGCAATGCTGCAGCTTTGGCTGCGGCTGAGGCCGCTGAACCTGTGGTAAATCCCCGCCTGTTTTGGGTCTGAGTCAATAATGTCCTTTTCTGCTGTAAACTAAAAACGTTATTATGCTACACTTTTTAAGAGTAATAATTCAAATAAATCTTCCATGTGGTTTTCGTCGTATTGAGTTAACAGGCCAAAAGTGTTATACTAAAGATAGTAAGGCAGAGTGAGCAGGAGATATAAAACATGCAGATATTTGATAAGATCACGTTTGATTCTTTAAATGGTTTTTTAGCACGGGTAGAAGAAAAGTTTGTCTCAGATGTTATTTTTTATTATGGGCAACTTCATCCTGCTTATTTAAGACCTTTCAAGGACTTTATTGAGCGGTTAAAGAACGATCCCAAAACTAAAATAAGATTGGTGATTTTTCTTAATACTCCTGGCGGCTCGGTTGAAGCGGTTGAATATATGGTAAGAATCATCAGGTTTCATTATGATGAGGTTTATTTTGTAATTCCTGACGCTGCATTTTCTGCAGGCACGATTTTTTGTATGTCAGGAGATAAAATTTACATGGATTATTCTTCATCTCTAGGTCCTATTGACCCTCAAGTATATTTAAAAGAAAAAGATACTTTTGTCCCTGCCCTTGGATATTTAGACAAAGTAGATGAATTAATTAAGAAATCTAACAATGGTACCCTTTCTCCGGCTGAGTTTGCATTACTACAATCTCAGGATTTAGCAATGCTAAGGAGTTATGAACAAGCAAAAGAATTAACAATAAAATTACTTGAGGAATGGTTGGTTAAATATAAATTTAAGGATTGGACTGAACATGGAACTAATCAAAATAAAAAAGGAATGCCTGTAACAGATGATGAGAAAAGAAAAAGAGCCGTAGACATAGCCAGTGCTTTGGGTAATAATACTAAATGGCTGTCACATGGCAGATATATTGGAATAGATTTTTTGCGCTATGAGTTGAAATTAAAAATAGAAGATTTTTCGACTAGCAAAGACCTCAAAGAAGCGATTAAGGATTATAATGACATAATTTGCGAATATGTACTTAAGAACAATATTCCAGTATTTTTTCATTCAAGAATACTGTATTAACGAAGGAGTGGAGAGATGAATATTGAAGAAAACGTTAAAAAAGTAGTTGAAGAGCATAAAAGCAAATTAGACCAAAATCCTGAATTTAACAAAGCAAAAAATTTTTATGATGAAATGAATCGTCTTGGATTAATAAAAAAACAGGAATATGACATCGCTCCAGTTGATACAATAGGCAGAAAGTATTATTATGAAACTATTAACGTAAGGAAATAACCTTAAACTTTCCTTAGTGCGGCTTGTGTTCTATCGCCGGTTTTCTATCTGATAGCTGTTTCTTTAAGACGGCAGGGGATACTTCTTATTTTTTCTACCCACTCGATTTGGTAAAGAACCTTTTTCTTTTTATAATTGCAAGGGAAAGGTAAGCGGCGTCGAAATCAGGAGAGGTTTTAAGTAAATCTACCGTGTTTTCGCCCTCAAGCCCCACTCTCTGCACCAGAAACGCCTCATCAGGCGCGGATTCCTTTACAGCCTCAATCAGGGCATTTAATTTCTTGTGGACTTTCATAAATACAACTGTAGAATGCGTGTTTATTCTCTCAGTATTGATGTCTGCTTTGGCGCTTAGTTCGTAAATTCCGATGTTGTCGCCCTTGCTGGCCAGTGAGAGCCCTAAGAGCGCCGAAGAGGCATTTATGGAGCTTATCCCCGGAATATGCTTTATCGCAATGCCAATATCATTAAGTTTTTCGGTCAGATAGTTTGATGTGCTAAACAACGTGGGGTCTCCCATTGAGACGTATGACACGGTTTTACCGGAATCCAAAAGAGTTTTGATAGTCTCGGCAAGCTCGGTGTATCTCTTTGACAACTCCTCTTTCTTATTGTTCATAGGGAAGTAGTACATTTGAATTTTCTCATCCGACACATAGTGTGATACGATATCTTTAGCCACACTTCTGCCAAGCTCATCCGACTGCGGGACAATCACAACATCGGACTGCTCTAAAATCCTCTTGGTTTTAACTGTAATAAGTTCATAATCGCCGGGACCTAGGCCTAGCGAGTATATAACATTTTTATCTATGCCGTTAATCATCCGATAGTTTAACTCTCCACTTTTTTTAACGACCAAATGGCCGTTAGAAAGAATACCACAGAGTAGGCAAAAAGCAAAAGCACAAAAAGCGAGTTAACCTCACCGCCCGTCAGAGAGGCTCGTATTACCTTAACCGAATAGGTAAGAGGCAACATGTGGACGAGCGCCTTGAAAACTATCGGAAGCCTGTCAACCGGATAAAATGTGCCGCAGAGAAAAATCATCGGCGTGATGACAAAATTGTTAATGAGCGCCTGCCCGGCATGGTCTTTTACTACCATAGAGGTGGTTACGGCAAGTGAGGCAAATAAAAACGTATGCAGAAGCAGTGCCGGTATAAACATAACATTAAATTGGAGTTTAACACTAAAAGCAACAGCAAAAGCAAAAATCATAAGGCCGCTCAATATCCCTCTAAGCATTCCAAAAACCGCCTCACCCAGCACTATCTCATAGTGCGGCACAGGGGCTGTCAGGTATTGGTCAAATGTACGGAAGTAAAATCTCGATATATTGATCTCCGCTGAGATGGCATAACTCTGATTAAGGCTGCTCATCGTAATCAGCCCTGGAATAAGAAACGACATATATGACAAATCCCCGACCGCTATAGCATCCCCCATGCCCCAGCCAAAGGCTATTAAATAAAGCAACGGTGAGAGCGATTGAGACAGCAGCTGCTTTTTAATCCGTTTCTTAAATATTGAGAGTTCCCTGTAAAGAACAGCATAAAAGCCGTTAAACATTGATTTTCCTTCCCGTCAATTGCAAAAACACATCCTCCAGTGTGGATTCCCGTATCTTACACGAATAGGAGCAGCTTTTTATTGTCTCCAGAGCTTCCTCTTTAGTTTCAAAGAATTCCTCTGTTGTTCTGTCCTCTTTAAAAGTTTCAAGCACAAACTTACCGGTTTCAGCCTTAAGGTCATTTGGGGTGCCTTTTGCTATAATCAACCCGCCGTTTATTATCAGAACCCTTGCACAGAGCTTTTCCGCCTCCTCAATGTAATGAGTGGTCAGTAAAATAGTGGTTTTTTTCGACTGATTGATTTTTATAATAAAATCCCAGATGGTTCTTCTTATCTGAGGGTCAAGCCCTATGGTGGGTTCATCGAGAAATATGATTTCCGGCTCATGCAGCAAAGCACGTAAAATCACAAGCCGTCTCATCATGCCGCCCGAAAATGTCTTAACCGCCTTATCTTTCACATCCGAAAGCCCGGAAAACTCAAGATACTGCTCAATTCTCAGCCTGCGTTGCCGCTTAGGGATGCCGTGGAGCAGACAGTGAAGGTAGAGGTTTTCGTAAGCCGTCAAATCCCTGTCAAGGTTGTTCTGCTGAGGCACCACTCCAATAATAGCTTTTAAGCGCTTTGAATCCTTAAAGAAATCCTCACCGTAATAACTAACCTCGCCGGATGTCGGCTTAATCAGGCCTGTCAAGATTTTAATAATCGTAGTCTTACCGGCCCCGTTAGGACCCAGAAGACCGACAAATTCGCCCTTTAAAAAACTAAAATCCACCCCACCCACAGCAGCCTTACCACCACCGTAGTTTTTCATGAGATTCCGTACCGCTAATATTTCCATCTAAAAAGGTAAAGAAAGTAAAAGGTAAAGAAAGTAAAGGGAAGGCGCTGCCTTCCCTTTAAATCCCATCCGCAAGGAGGCCAGCCCCCTTGACCCCTGCCGTCTATGTTTAATTGGTTTAGTATAATGTTTTATCTTCATTATTCTGATTAGTAGTTTTATTAATACCAAGTTGCTACTTGGTATTACAGATTAACCCGCACTTTCTCAAGAGACAGACAAAGCCCTTTAAGCCTCTTAAGCATAGATTCTACATTAGCATAGTTGCTTAGTTTAATCATATTAATAAGCTGTCTGACAAAGTCTGTACCCTCCATGATTATTTCGATTGCCGAATCATTTGGGATGATTTTTTTGTCTCTGAGAATATGCAGGATGTCTTCTATTGCATGGGCAAGCAACTCTATTTGTTTTAGTTTCAGGAGATTGGCCCCGGATTTAATTGAATGGGCGTCTCTGAATATTTGATTAATATTGTTTTCATAGGAAGCGCCGGATTTTCTAAGATTCAGAAGCAAAGAGTCTATTTCATGAAGCCGTTTCAGAGTTTCCTTTCCAAAGGTTACGAGCAAGTCTGCATCGTGTTCAATGCTTACCATAGAGGTTGTCTAAACCACCACCAGCCTGTCCTCTATGAGTTTTATAGCCCTACCGGCCATTTCATCTAAGTCGGGCTTTGATACCTGATCATCAGCCCCTACCGATTTTCCCTTGTGGAACAGCTCAGCAGTGATAAGAGACGAATAAAGGATTACAGGAATTTTTTTCAAATAATGGTCCTGTTTTATATTTTTTGTCAGCGTATAACCGTCAAGCAGAGGCATTTCTATATCCGATATTACAATATCTATGTAGTCAGAAATGTCTTTGCCCTCGTTTAATCCGGTCTCAGCAAGTTCTTTCAAATAATTAAGGGCCTCCTCGCCGTTATCTAGTATTTTTGTTCTAAAATTTGCAGCCTCCATATTTCTTCTGATTATCTCCCGAATTGTTTCGGAATCGTCAACAATAAGCGCTCGATATTGGCTCTGTGCTTTTACAGTGGTTTTCCACGTATCGTCTGATGATTTAGGATTTAAATCCGAAATTATGTGTTCCAGATCAAGAAGCTGTATAAAATGGTCACTGGTATGAACTATGCCCACAATTGACTTTGAACCAAGATGTGATATAAATTTCCCCGGCGGCACTACTTCTTTCCACTGAAAACGAGTTATCTCCGTAACCCCTGAGACTAAAAACCCCTGCACCGATTTGCTGAATTCAGTTATTATTATAATGTCCCCTGTGTCGGTCTTTCGTTTGATACCTAACCAGATGCTTAAATCAATAATCGGCACTATGTGGTCACGAAGCGGGATAGTGCCCAAAAAACATGGATTCTGCGCATAGTCTTTCGGCTTCAGGTTAGGATTCTCTATCACCTGCATAACCTTAGCAACGTTCATCCCAAAAAACGAACGGCCCTCCTGTCCCTCCCTGCTCTCCTCATCTATATAAAACTCCAGTATCTCAAGCTCATTTGTGCCGCTCTCAAGCAGTATCTCCGCCTTTATCTGATCAATTATATTTGTTGTCATCCACACACCCCCAAGTTTTCATTATATCCTCATTCGTTTATCATCTATATTCTATACCATTTAGCTCATAATAATAAACATGCAGGGGATGAGAAGGAATTATTCTATGAACCCTTAAGAAAACTCCCAGCTTTTCAATACCTTGAAAACAACTTGAACACGTTTGCCGGTGGATTACAGTGCTGATTACTTTTTCTTATAAACGTTAAGGCCAATCTTTACAGCTTCTGAGTCGGGGATGCTTTGGTTGCCCTCGGTCGAAGCTATTATAATTGTTTTACCGGAAGAGGACGGACCAAAATCTTTCGATATATCCACCTTTATTGTCAAAATATTACCCGTAAGCGACATCTCTACATTTTTCATTTTATGTTTTCTCCTTTATTATCTTAGTCTTAGCTCACACAAGCACCCAAAGGATGCTCACCGCCTAACTTCTGAGTACTCCACCTGTCATCTCCAACACATGATTTACCACCGCCCCATGCAAATCGTCTATTTCCTTATCCGTGAGGGTTCTATCCGCCGCCCTGTAAACAATATGGCAGGCAAGACTCTTTTTGCCCTCTCCAACTGATTTGCCTGTGTAAGAATCAAAAATTTCCACTGACTCAATTAAATTGCTATCGTAGCCCCTGATTAGTTTCACCATTTCCGCCGCAGCAAACACCATATCAACCACTACCGCCATATCACGCTCTATAGGAGGATATTTAGGCATGGCCATGAATGTCTGTGGTAAAAGCTCCGATTTAAACACCTCATCAAGAAACAACTCTGCAACACCCACCTCAGGTCTCTGTATCTTTAAACCAAGATTGTTTGTAACCTCAGGTGACAAAAGCCCCAAATACCCTGCACGCTTACCTTTTAAATAAATATCAACCGAGTGTGTGCGGGAAAGAAACGGCTCCTCTGAAGGCGTCACAGAAACACCGTCTTTACTAAACTCCATGCCTGAGAGCCGCAGAGTATCTCTGAGTGCCTCTGTTATTCCTTTTAGTTTATAAAAAATGTGCGCATTGTCTGACCATAATTTCTGCGTTACACCACTTAGGGAAACTATCGAAAGGTTAAAACTCTCAACCGGTAACTTCCCGCCCTCGTTAATAAACACTGTACCTGCCTCAAATAAATGTATTTCCTTTTGTCTGAAATTTAGATTTAATCTCAGATTTTCAATAAGCGCAGGCAGCAAAAATGTTCTCAGCACAGACTCCTCTTTACTTAGCGGATTGAGCACCTCAACTGTTTTTCGTCTTTCATCCCCCTGTGGTATTAATAAAATATCCAGTGCATCCTCCGGCATAAAACTATAGTTTATAGTCTCCGTAAAGCCTGCCTGCCTGAGGAGATTTCCAATAGGCCTTAATGACATCTCCTTATGGCTGCTTACCTTTGCACTTACACAGGCATGAGGCATCACTGAGGGTATATTGTTGTAACCGTAAATTCTTGCTATTTCCTCTGTGAGATCGGCCTCAAGCTCAATGTCCGTCCTATGAGACGGCACAGTAACTCTGTATATGCCTCCACTTCCGGAAACGCTAAACCCTAAACTCACCAAAATACTACTTATCGTGTCCTCAGAGATATCCATGCCAAGTAGTTTAGTAACACTTTTTCGCTTAAACTCTATCTCCGCAGGTTTATACTTAACAGGATAAATATCTATAACCGGCATAGCAGCGCCTCCGCAAAGCTCAACAATCAGCTCCGCAGTCCTGTTCAACGCTCTCACTGTGCCCCCAATATCGGTTGCTCTTTCAAAACGGTATGACGACTCAGAACGAAGCCCCAGCGCCTTTGATGTTTTTCTTATCGACTCAGGTAAAAACCATGCGCTCTCAAGAAATATATCCACCGTATCAGCCGCTACCTCCGAGCCCTGCCCTCCCATCACACCGGCTATCGCCACCGGCCCCTCACTATCCCAAATCAATAGACTATCGCCGGAAACCGTTCTTTCAACCCCGTCAAGGGCCCTTATCTTAACCGCCCCGTCGGCTCTTTTTACCCTTATGGTGTTTCCCCTGAGTTTGGATAAATCAAAAGCATGAAGGGGCTGCCCCAGTTCGATTAAAACGTAGTTTGTAACATCCACTATGTTGTTGATAGCACGCACTCCAGCAGCCTCAAGCCGTTTTATCAACCACTGCGGCGATTGAGTAACCTTAACACCGCTTATTATTTCTCCGGAGTACCGCCGGCAGAGCTCCGTATCAATTATCTCAACAGAGATTTCTTCTGCAGCAGTGCCGGCCTCAACACTGCCACAACTGTCTTTTAACTTAAGCGGCCTGCCCGTTATAGCTGACAGTTCCCTGGCTAAACCCAGCACGCTAAGACAGTCACCCCTGTTTGGAGTTACATTTACCTCTAATACCGCATCACTACCCTGTCCATACAGAGCCTCAACCTCAAGCCCCGCCATAGTCAGCAAGGATGATACGCTCTGAGGCGGCTCTGTTATCTCTAAAAAATCCGATAACCAATTAAACGGTAAAAGCATAATTTAAAATTGCCTCAAAAATCTCAAATCACCCTCATAAAAAAGCCGTATATCATCTATCCCGTATCTTAACCGGGCAATTCTCTCTATCCCCATGCCAAAGGCAAATCCGGTATAAACCTCAGGGTCAATACCTGTCATCTTAAACACCCGGGGGTCAACCATCCCGGCACCCAGTATTTCAATCCAGCCGGAGTTCTTACACACCCTGCAACCGGAACCAGCGCAGGCATAACAGCCCATGTCAATCTCCGCCGAGGGCTCTGTGAAAGGGAAAAAACTCGGCCTGAAACGCACCGGAACCGTGGGCCCAAAGACTATGTGCAAAAAGGCCTCAAGCACCGCCTTAAGGTTTGCAAACGTTATCCCCTCATCCACCATAAGCCCCTCCACCTGATGAAACATCGGTGTATGGGACATGTCGGAATCACAACGATACACTTTGCCCGGCGCTATAAACATAAGCGGCGGCTTCTTGTTTTCCATAACCCGTATCTGTACCGGCGATGTGTGCGTTCTCAGCACTATGCCGGAGTCCGTCTTTGAGTGCTCTCCCTGAATGTTTTTTTCGCTTAGCGGCCTTACATAGAAAGTATCTTGCATATCCCGGGCAGGATGGTTTAGAGGAATGTTGAGCGCTTCAAAGTTATAGTAGTCGGTTTCCACCTCAGGCCCCTCCTCAACAGCAAATCCCATTGAAACAAAGATATCTATGATTTCATTGAGGATGATTTTTATAGGGTGTCTGCCGCCGGGTTTAATGTATGCTCCGGGAAGGGATAAATCCACAAAGTGTTTTGAACCTATGGAGACGGAAGCCTGAGCGGAAAGAAGTGCTTCTTTTTCCCTTAACCGGCTCTCTATGAAGTCCCTGACCTCATTTACCACCTTACCGAGTGCCGCACGTTGCTCTTTGGGAGCCGACCCCAGCTCCTTAAGCCTCTGAGTGACAACCCCCTTTTTGCCGATGTACTTGCTGCGCAGTGACTGCAACTCCACCGTATTTGAAACACTGTGGAGTTCCCTGAGAAATGAATTTTTTAATTCAGTGTCAATGGTCCACGCACCTAAGCTATGCCGGCCTTTACAGTTTCAGCGATTTCATTAAAACGGGCTATATCATTAAGTGCCAGATCTGCCAGTACCTTTCTGTCAAGGTCAATATTGGCTTTCTTAAGGCCGGCAATAAACCTGCTGTAGGTAAGCCCGACGGCTCTTACGGCTGCATTAATTCTGATAATCCAAAGCGCTCTGAACTCCCGCTTTTTTAATTTTCTGTGCGTATAAGCATGGGTAAGTGCATGGTCAACCGCCTCTGAGGCAACCCTGTAAAGTTTACTCCTGCCGCCGTAATAACCGCTGGCTTTTTCCAGTAATTTCTTTCTTCTGCGTCTTGTCTTAAATCCACCTTTTGCTCTGGGCATCTAACCCCTCCTAATCTTTATATAAATTTAGCATTTACGCTATTAAATTACAAAACAAGTCTTACATAAAAGGTATCAACCTCGCAATGTTCTTATGTTGAGTGCTGTCAACTATAGCGGACTTCTTCAACTTGCGGGTACGTTTGGACGGTTTACCCGTAAGCAAATGGCTCTTATAGGCGTGGTTCCTTTTTATCTTCCCTGTACCGGTCTTCTTAAACCTTTTAGCGGCTCCCCTGTGAGTTTTCATCTTTGGCATTTATGCCCTCCTGATATTATAAAAAACGTTTTAAAACCATTGTAACACATACATCATTTCTTTTACAAGCAAAAAACTGAAATTGTAGTAGCAAAGTAAAAATGTCCTATTAGAGCAAAATGAAAATGTCCGCTTACATGTGGAAACCACAGTTTATTTTGTTTATTTTTTATGAAACCTGTCTGTCCCATAATCGCTGAAAGAAAGTTGTTTGCCGTGTCCTTTTATTTCAACTCCTTTACTCGTTTTTCTTACCTCTATGTAGGATTTCGGGATATCCAGGTTCTATTGACAAAACCACGAGTTTGGCGCTAAGATACACCATGAATACGGAAACTTTAGTAACAGTTTTAGACTTAACGGAAATCATTAACGGAGAAGAAATAATGGGACCTAGTCCATTTTTTAAACATCAGGATATTGTAGGCAATCTATACAACATTATACGCCACCACGTAAAGACTAATGAATTGGGTAAGGTTCTTTTATCGCCACTTGACATAATCTTTGATGAAGGTGTTAACAGGCTACAACCCGATATGCTGTTTATCAGGAAAGAAAACCTGAGCATTGCCCAGGACTGGATAAGGGGTGTACCGGATATGGTTTGTGAGATAATATCTCCGTGCAGCTATGAAAGAGACACTGAAGTTAAAAAGGCAATTTATGAGAAATATAAGGTGCCGGAGTACTGGATAGTTATGCCGGAGCTGCAGACGATTCAGGTATTAACTATCGTTGGTGATAGGTATACATTACACTCCTTTGCGGCAATTGAGGGTATTGTTGCGTCTAAAGTCATTGAAGAGCTACAAGTCAACATTACTGAGGTGTTTGAGTAACCCGTAGAGCTGGGTTGTTTCTATTAGTTGTCAATAGGCATTGAAAATTGACCCTCTCTCTCGGCGTTTAATTTTGATACAGCCGGTCAGTCAATTTTTTTCTTGACTGTTTTACGGTTGTGACATAATCCTGTCATTGTCTATCTTGAATTGACAGCCATTAGTAAAAAGCCATAGTTTTATTATTTTATCTTATATAGAATAAAAAATGGCTCTAAAAAAGCTCCTCCCGGCTATTAACATAATATTATAAAATGTGCTACATTAAAGATTGTAGATTGAAGGCAGTGGTTGTTAATAATGTACGGTAAGAAAAGAGAAAAGTATTGAGAGGTAGAAGGGATGAAAATAACAGGATCACAGATAATAGTTGAATCTTTAAAAAAGGAAGGGGTAAAGCACATATTTGGCTATCCGGGTGGTGTGGTATTAAATATATTCGATGCACTGTATGATGCTAAAGACATACAGTTGATACTAACACGCCATGAGCAGGGCGCCACTCACATGGCCGACGGCTATGCCCGTTCAACCGGAAAGGTGGGGGTTGCGCTGGTCACATCAGGTCCGGGCGCTACTAATACTGTCACCGGCATCGCTACCGCCGCTATGGACTCTATACCCATTGTGGTACTGACCGGTCAGGTGCCCACCATGCTTATAGGTAACGATGCCTTTCAGGAGGCCGACATTGTGGGTATCACACGTCCGTGCTGTAAGTACAATTACCTTGTAAAAGATATAAATGATTTGGCTTATACGATAAAAGAGGCTTTTCATATAGCCTCATCGGGCAGGCCCGGCCCGGTTGTCATTGATTTACCAAAAGACATATCCGCCGGTACAGGGAAATTCCACTGGCCGGATAAACTTAACATACGGAGCTACAACCCAACCTTAGAGGGCAACCGGTGGATGATTGAAAAGGCAGCCGAGAAAATCAGCCGCTCTAAAAAACCGGTTATAATTGCAGGCGGCGGGGTAATCCTCTCGGGAGCATCTGATGAGTTGAGGATTTTTGCCGAACACACGGATATTCCAGTCACTACCACACTGATGGGAATAGGCGCATTTCCCACAGAGCACCATCTCTCACTCGGTATGCCCGGTATGCACGGCACCTACTATGCCAACATGGCCATTCAGGAGTCTGATTTACTCATAGCTGTGGGCATGAGGTTTGACGACAGGGTTACAGGCAAACTTGACGCCTTTGCCCCTAATGCTGAAATCATCCACATAGATATTGACCCGACATCTATAAGAAAGAACGTGGATGTGGATATCCCCATAGTGGGAGACTCTACAAAAGTGCTCTTTACCCTTAACCAGATACTAAAGGATAAGGATAAACCCCAGTGGGATGAGGTCAGAAAGGCCTGGATTAAGCAGTTGGATGAGTGGAAAAAAGCAAGACCTCTTAGTTACAGGTTTGAAGAGAACATAATAAAGCCCCAGTATGTAATAGAAAAACTCTATGAGGCAACCGGCGGGGATGCAATAATTACCACAGAGGTGGGTCAAAACCAGATGTGGGCAGCCCAGTTTTTTAAATTTAAAAAGCCGAGAACTTTTTTAACCTCAGGCGGCCTTGGCACTATGGGATACGGTTTTCCGGCAGCCCTGGGCGCTCAGGTTGCATTTCCCGACAAAACCGTTATAGATATAGCCGGAGACGGCAGCATTCAGATGAACATACAGGAGCTTGCCACGGCGGTCATATACAGTCTGCCGGTAAAGGTGGCTATTTTGAATAACCACTACCTGGGCATGGTCAGACAGTGGCAGGAGCTGTTTTTTAACGAACGGTACTCCCACAGTTATTTAAATGAGGTGCCGAATTTTGTAAAACTTGCGGAGGCTTACGGAGCGGTAGGGTTAAGAGCGGAAAAGCCCTCTGATGTTGAGCCGGTTATAAGAGAGGCATTGAGTGTGAGAAAACCTGTTTTTATGGATTTTGTCATAGATTGGAAGGAGAAGGTCTATCCTATGGTGCCTGCCGGCGCTCCGATAGACCAGATGCTTTTTGATGAACAACCAAAGAAAGAAGATAAAAAGTTAAAAGCGGTAAAATAAGGAGCCTGGACATGAGACACACTATTTCAATTTTGGTAGAAAACAAGTTTGGAGTGCTATCGCGGGTGGCCGGGCTTTTTAGTGGCCGCGGGTACAACATAGAGAGCATATCCGTCGGGGAGACCCTTGACCCGAAAATCTCCGTCATGACCATTGTGACAAAGGGAGAGGAGGCGATAGTTGAGCAGATTACCAAGCAATTAAATAAACTCATTGACGTCATAAAGGTGCAGGATCTCTTTGAAATTGACCACGTTGAAAGGGAGATGGTACTCATTAAAGTAGCCCCGCCCCAGCAGTTGAAGGCTGAGGCGCTGCGACTTGCAGAAATCTTCAGAGGCAGAGTAGTTGACTCAAGTCAAAAAACCTATACCATAGAAATTACCGGTGATGAAAAGAAAATAGAGGCCTTTGTCGAGCTTATGAAGCCCATGGGTGTAAAGGAATTTGTACGCTCAGGGAAAATTGCTATTGCCAGGGAAAAAGCTAAGCAATAATCACAGGGGTAGTTTAAAAGCATTATAGAGCCCCTGCAGAAGAGTAAAGCTCCGGCATGATAACAGATTGAATGCAGCTTGGTATGACGGCATTTATAGCATCGGTAATTGTAGTGGTAATTGCCGAGATGGGCGATAAGACCCAGCTGCTGGCCATGTGTATGGCGGCGCGGTACAGGTGGCAGACGGTAATGTGGGGTGTTTTTGCAGCGACCCTTGCAAACCATCTCCTTGCAGCCCTTGCCGGCACCTATATTACCCGCATAGTTTCGATGGTTTATATAAATGTGGCGGCGGCTGTTGCGTTTATTTTTTTTGGACTTTGGACTATTAGGGGAGACGACCTTGAGTGTGAGGACAAAAAGTCTGAGATGAGTCCGTTTTGGACTGTAACTGTGGCATTTTTCCTGGCCGAAATGGGCGATAAAACACAACTTGCCGCCGTTACCCTGGCCGCAAAGTATAACGCCATGATTGCTGTATGGCTGGGTACCACAGTTGGGATGATGATAGCCGACGCCTTTGGTATTGTGGTGGGGGTTGTGATGGGCAAAAACATTCCTGAAAGAATTGTTAAATGGATTGCCGCCGTTATTTTTATCCTATACGGTTTGTACAGCCTCCATGCCTCTTTACCGGCTAATCTGACTACCACTTTCAACATGGTGGCAGGTATGCTGACAGTTATCGCATTAACACTGATTGCAGCTTTTTGGGATAAAATCAAGTTGCCGGCTAAAAAATTTTAGTACAAGGCGTTATCTTCAATTAATTATTTTATTGACATTTGCTTATCTTATTTAATTTATGGTAGTATTGTGCATGGGTGAAGAACAATTTAAAAGATCTCCGTTGATATCGAACTTTGGTACTATAGTCGGCCTTGTTATCGGCGGCGCCGTGTTTTTATTGATAATTGTGTCCATAATAGTGGCTAAATACACGGGCGGCAGCGGCGGCTCCGAGGTTACTTTCAGCAACAAAAGTGTCATAGCGTTTTTTGTCGTTTTTTTAAGTTACGGGCTTGTTGCCATTTTTCTTGTAATGTTGTTTGCATACAGGCTCTTAAGCCCCTTTAGCAGACTTATAAATGAAATGCAGTATATCCTCTCCGGAGATTTATCCAGAAGGTTGTATTTAAGGGGCAAGGATGTGTTTCTCATCAAGAACTTTGTCACAGACGTCAATAAAATTCTCGACAACCTGCAATCTATGCATATACTTAAAGATGAGCTGGTAAAACAGGTTGACTCAGAGGGACGGCAGATTATCTCTATGTTAAAAGACCACCCCACGCTTGATGATGAAACAAAAAATGCTGTGTTTATATATCATGAAAAAGTAACTTCTATTGTAAAAGGTGCTGAGGAAACTCCAGCGGCCCCACCGGTCTCAGGTACGAAGCCGGTTGAGTAAAAAATGGTTGCTTTCTAATGGAGCCTGATGGGGATAACCTACGAGTTCAGAACTGAAAAAGGTTTGTTTTTAACTGTTGCGGCGGTTGGGCGGCAGGGTAGTGAAAGCGATTCCATTACAATAAGAATAGAAGCCTCTCCTGTAAACAAAAAACGTCCGGTTCCTTTGCCGGATGTCATGCACTGGGGATTAACCACACATGAAAAAGGTAAATGGAATTCCCCTGAGGCAGACTTGTGGCCGGAGGGCTCTATTAATGTTACCGGCTCTGCCATGCAGTCTCCGTTTAAAGCTCTACATGGTGATAGTGGTGTTGTCAATGAGCTGTTTCTAAAAATAAAAAAAGATACTTCTTACAAAATGGTTGAGTTTGTACTTTATTTTTCACACAATAATTCATGGGACAATAACAGAGGGAAGAACTACAGGCTTAAAATCAGTGATTTTATAGAAAATGAGTCAAAAGATAAAAACGCAGCCCCGGATGTACTCCGGCAATATCCTTCAATGCCTGCTAAGCCAAATGGATTTTCCTTTAACCTGCCTCCTTTTGGTAATCTCTATGCCTCTGTTGAAAATACACAGACCCACATAGTGCTTAGCCTTAGCACTGACATACCACTGCCGCTAATCCTTCACTGGGGAGTTTCAGGCAGAGGTGGAAACAAATGGGAAATACCGCAGGAGTATGAAGTTTTGGAAGGAAATCCGGTAGTTAAAAACAGTTCTCTTGAAAATGAGTTTATCGAAAAAAACGGCAGGTTTTCTCTAACCACAAAATTTCAGACTGATACCGCCCCGGCCTGCATCCTGTTTGTCCTTTATAAACCGGATAGCGGCACATGGATCAAAAACGGGCGCGAGGATTTTAAAATCCAGTTGAAAGAGGTCGCAGCGCTTTGTGAGTCTGACCACTCGGAGGTTATAGATGAGATTGTTTCAAAGGAAACAGGGCCTCAGTCATGGACTCTCATGCACAGATTTAACCTCTGCCACAATTTTTGTGAGCAGATGTCTAACGACAGGCATGGTTTGTACTTAATTTATATCTGGCTTAGGTACTCCGCCCTGAGACAACTTGACTGGCAGAGAAACTACAACACCCAGCCCCGTGAGCTTAGCCATGCTCTTGACAGGTTGTGCCTTAAGCTTTCCTCGATATATGCCGGCAATCCGCCGGTCAGACACATAATTCCCATGATCTTATCAAACATCGGCCCCGGGGGCGACGGCCAGCGCATACGCGACGAAATCCTCAACATCATGCACAGAAATAAACTCAAAGAGGTAAACCACACTTTTGTAGAGCAGTGGCATCAGAAACTTCACAACAACGCCACTGCCGATGACATTGCCATATGTAAGGCCTACATAGAGTTTCTGCGTTCATACGGCAACACGGATGTGTTTTACTCTACCCTTAACTCCATGGGAGTTACGAGGGAGCGTCTAATGAGTTTTGAGCGCCCAATCAGAAGCGACCCCGAGTTTATCCCGCATCTGCGCGATGCGCTGATAAGGGATTTTGAACACTACCTTAAGATACTTAACGCCGTGCACAAGGGGGTTGATCTTGAAAGAGCCTGTGATTCAGTGGGTTATATTTTCGAGGGTGACGTTATGAGGGCACTGCGGTTTATTGTTGACAACAGAGACAGCATGGATATAACCATAGTTACGAGACTTTTTACCACAATAAAGTGGATTCGGCAGCAGATAAGGGGAGTTATAGTTTCCCAACGGGACATCGGACGCCTTAAAGACCTGTTATTTCTTGATTTATCCCTGATGGAGTATCTGAGGGTGTTGACTGAAAGCAACCTTCACGCAAATCTGGGCGGACACACGCTGCTTGAGTTAATAGACCTGTCTTTAGAAAACCTGTTGCTAACTGATTTGCCACCGCTTGAAAAGGCGCATTTTTATTCTGATATCAGAGCTGAAATACAGAGCTGCATTAATCACATCAGAAAGATAAACACAGTGGAGGGCACCGAATGGGTGTTGAACTCACTGGCTGTGGTAGAAAGAATAGAGCGATTTTTAGGCTCATTTGTTGACTTCTATTACAGTGCATTTCAGTCAAGGGCTGAGCATTTGGGTAACAGGTTTAATGCCGCCCCGTGGACTGTTACAATGTTTACGGAGGAGGTGCTGAGGGGGCAGTTTCACTTTGTGGTATCTCTTTTGCTCAGATACCTTAACAGAGTGCTAAGGACAGAGGCAGGGCTGCGGCGGTGGCAGGTTCTTAGCCCCTTTGAAGCCTCCGGTGTCGTTGAGCTCTACCACAGCCTGAAGGAAGTTGAGGGCAGGGAGTTTAAGGTTCAAACTGTAATAATAACCGAAAAAGTCTCCGGCGACGAGGATATCCCTGCTGGTGTTACGGCGGTAATTTCAGAAGAAATGGCCGATATTGTATCCCACGTATCGGTACGGGCAAGAAATGAGCGAATTCTTTTTGCCACCTGTTTTAGTGATGAAATTTTGTCTCATTTGAAATCTTTAAACGGCAAGTGTGTTTCCCTTGGGATTAACTCTCAGGGGGATGTTGTAGTAAATGAACTTGATCAACCTCTCAGCACGCTTGATGTTAAGAAAAGAAGTGAGGGCATATTACATAAGATAAAAAAACGGATGATTCCCACCACAGATATCCCGTATATAATCGGTGTGGATGATTTTAATAAGGACCTCGTGGGCGGGAAGTCATTAAATCTGGCAAAACTAAGAAATAAGCTCCCGGGCTGGATAAACCTTCCGGTATCGGCCGCCATTCCTTTTGGTGTGTTTGATAAGATATTAAACCATCCCGATAATGAAAAAATCCGTGATAAATATGGCTCATTACGAAGAGAGCTTGACGCTAAGGGCAATGCTGCAGAGAGCAGTAAAGTGCAGTCAATTCTGTCAGATATCCGTTTGACTTTGACGGCATTAGCATTTCCTGATGATTTCTTTGCTTCACTTAAAAATGTGTTGATGTTATCAGGTCTTTGTAGTGAGGTTGGCTGCCTTGATATAGAGCACTTTGGCAAGTATATAAAGCAGGTGTGGGCGTCGGTGTGGAATGACAGGGCGTATTTTAACAGAAAGAAAATGGGACTTAGTGGAGCTATGGAGATGGCTGTGCTCATTCAGATGGTTATTGAGGCCGACTATGCTTTTGTTATACATACGGTAAACCCTGTAACGAGGGATGCGGAGGAGATGTTTGCCGAGGTGGTAATGGGTCTTGGCGAGACCATAGTGGGTAACTATCCCGGCAGGGCGTTGAGTTTTACTTGCAAGAAATCCATAGGGGTGCCTGTTGTTGCATCCTATCCGGGTAAGAGTATTGGGCTTTATGGAGGTGGTTTTATTTTCAGGTCAGACTCCAACGCAGAAGACCTGGAAAACTATGCCGGTGCGGGCCTCTATGACAGTGTCATTGTACCGCAACCTAAGGCCGCCCCGCTTGATTATTCAACAGAGCCGCTTTTGTGGGATGAAAACTTCAGAAACGACACACTTCTTTCAATTGCCGATATAGGAAAAGCTGTTGAGACAGCCCTTGGAGGTCCTCAGGACATAGAGGGGGTTTACTCCGGGGGCAGATTCTATGTAGTTCAAAGCCGACCTCAGGTTGGAATTTAGCTTTTTACATAGTATTTTGACTTGATTGTCTTGATTGTCATGTAAATTACCTGTTTATCCTTTCCCTCACTACTTTTTGGACTTTATACTTCTGACTGCAACTTAGTATAAAGTGACACTACAAAATTGTAGTATCATACAAAATTGTAGCAAGCAGCATTATGTCTTTCTAAAAAAACCTTCAAATACAACAACATAGGTTTGGCACGTTTTATGATATTAGTAAGTTGATGAAAACTAAAAAAGGAGGTGGGAAGGCTATGAAAAAAATCGAGGCAATAATCAAACCGTTTAAACTCGATGAGGTTAAAGACGCTCTTAATGCAAAAGGAGTGCAGGGGCTTACGATGACGGAGGTTAAGGGTTTTGGCAGGCAGAAGGGGCACACGGAGGTGTATCGCGGTTCTGAGTACATAGTTGATTTCATACCAAAGATTAAGATTGAGGTAGTAGTTGACGACTCAATGGTTTCAAATGTGTTGGAGGTTATAGAAAAAACGGCAAAAACCGGGAAAATAGGCGATGGTAAGATTTTCGTTTACAGTGTAGAGGATGCTATAAGGATACGGACGGGCGAGCGCGGCTCCATTGCTCTTTAGGAATCTCTATTATGAAACAACTAATACCAAGTAGCAGTCAAAAGAGTAACGAGGCGGCAAGGAGAAAGCGACACCTCCCCTTACAGGGGATTCCCCTTTGGGGAGACGTCAAGGAGCTTTCGACGAAGCCAACAAAGTTAATCGAATGAATGCAACTTGGTATAATAAACGGAGGGACAGATGTTGAAAATACTGCTAAGTACAGGATTTTTACTGGTATGGACAGCAATGGCAGTGGCTGCTGAGGTACCACCTAAGGTGGTAAATTCAGGCGATACGGCATGGATGTTGATTTCTACTGCGCTTGTGATGTTGATGACACCGGGGCTTGGTCTTTTTTACGGAGGCATGGTCAGAAGAAAGAACGTTTTGGGTACAATAATACAGAGTTTTATGATGCTCTGCATGGTAAGTGTAATATGGGTTTTGTGGGGATATACGCTTGCCTTTGGGCCTGATAAGGGTGGATTAATCGGGGGTCTGCAATGGTTGGGTTTAAGCGGGGTAGGGCAGGAGCCATCTGATTATGCTACAACTATACCGCATTTGGTGTTTATGATGTTTCAGGGGATGTTTGCAATAATCACACCGGCACTTATAACCGGGGCATTTGCAGAGAGAATGAAATTTTCGGCCCTCCTTGTGTTTTCGGCCCTGTGGCTGACCTTTGTCTATGCCCCACTCTGTCATTGGGTATGGGGTGGCGGTTGGATAGGAGCAAAACTTGGTGCTCTTGATTTTGCCGGTGGAACAGTAGTGCATATAAATTCGGCAGTGGCCGCATTTGCCGCTATCTTATTTGTAGGTAAACGCAAAGGGTATGGGAAAATCCCAATGCCGCCACATAACGTAACTATGACAATACTGGGAGCGGCACTTCTATGGTTTGGATGGTTTGGCTTTAATGCCGGAAGTGCATTAACCTCAGGCGGACTAGCCTCAATAGCCTTTGTTACGACAAACACAGCCTCCGGTGCCGCCGGTTTGGCCTGGGCTTTTGTTGAATGGTATCACAGAGGAAAGCCTACCGCCCTGGGTGTAGTCAGCGGTGCAGTGGCCGGTCTTGTTGCCATAACGCCTGCTGCCGGGTTTGTCGGGCCTGTAGCGTCTGTTATAATAGGCGGTGTTGCCGGAGTGATTTGCTACATAGCGGTAAGTCTGCGGCCAAAACACGGACTTGACGACTCGCTTGATGTGTTGGGTATTCACGGAGTGGGGGGGACGTGGGGAGCACTGGCTACAGGAATATTTGCCTCCGTTGTGATTAATCCGGCGGGAAAGAACGGGCTTTTGCATGGTAACCCTGGACTGCTCCTTAAGCAGTTTATAGCAGTGGCGGCAAGTTATGTGTTTGTATTTATAGTTTCAGCCATAATTTTAAAAATGGTTGATTTAACTATCGGCTTGAGACTTTCTGAAGAGGATGAGGCAATGGGGTTAGATTTGGCTGTACACGGGGAGACCGGCTATGATTTTGAACATTAAAGAAAATGCTACAGTTACCGATTTATTACTATGGACTCTTGTGAAAAGGGAGGTGAGAGCTTAGTACAAAAGCGCTTTTTTAATAAAGTATGTTTAAGGTTAAATATTAAGGGGCATCGCCCCTGCAAGGAGGCACAATAATTGAAAAAGCTACTTTTATTTACGTTAGTGGTACTGTTATGTACACCGGTTTATCTTTATGCAGCGGATGATGCAAAGTCAGCTACAGCTGTAGTTACTAAGGGAGAGACAAAGATAACAATAGGTGGAGAGCTCCGTTTCAGAGGTATGTACAGGCATAATGTTAACGATGCGACAAACGACGGCACGACAAACTATACTAAATTAAATATAGTTGGATACAACATTGCTGCTCCGGTTGCCTATAACGTAACAACAGCTAACGGCACAAACTATACCGGAAGTGCAACAAACGGTACATATACATTAGGCAGAAGGGTTGTAAGTTCAGGGGATGACCACGAGTCATGGTATGACACACGGGTACGAATCAGTACGGAAATAGAGGTATCTGATGCAGTGACAGCCATGATAGAGCTTGAATCAAATACCGGTGACTCCGACACCACAGATGTCAATATGTGGGGTAATTCATCAGGGGCCACAGGTATTTTCGCCTCCGGTAACGCAAAACGCGGAGACCTCCGGCTGAGGCAAGCGTGGATTCAATATGTAAAAAACATTTTTGGAGTAAAAATTGGCCATCAACCTGTTGTCCTAGGCAGCGGTATATTTTATGATCACTCTACACATGGAGACGACGCTATTTTTCTTTTTGCCAGACCGGTTAAACAGTTGACAATCGGAGCCATGACGGCAAAGCTGAAGGAGAGCACTATAAACTCACCCGATGATGCCGACCTCTACACAGTGCTTGGCATATACAAGGGGGAGAGTTTGAATATAAGCGGCGATGTGTCCTATATAAATGACCAGTCCTTTAACAGCACGGCAACGAAAGCTCATCTGGTTAATTTCGGCCTCAGGGCGGACTACACATGGAAAATAGTGACAATCAGAGGCGATGTGGAAGTTCAGACCGGCACAATAGACTGGAGCACAAAGGACAGAGGCAGATTCCGCGGATTGGCCTTTTTAACAGGTTTAGATTATCAGGTCGGGCCTGCCAAGTTGACACTTGAGTATGGTTATGGAAGCGGTCAGGCTAAAGACGATACAAATGTAAATGATATAAAATCTTTTGCTAATACACAAAATGCTGAGGAGAAGGGTTATGCATATGTTTATGACTATCACTTAGCTAATGCGTGCACCGGCTTAAACGGAGTTTCAGGCGGTGGGTCAAACCTTTGCAACACTATGTATTTAAAGGGCGGCGTGAGTGCCGACATTACAAAGTCCCTCTACGGTGAGCTATATGCTCTGTGGTTAAGGGCGCCCAAAGCAACATACATGTATGACGGGCAACCCTCAACAGATATCGGTTGGGAAATAGATGCTAAGCTTGCATATAAGATAGCCTCAAACCTTACATACTGGGTAGAAGGGGGGTATATGATTACCGGCGGCATTTACGACCGGATTAAAACAGAAACCTTCACATACACCTACCCCTCAGGAACCGCCCTCACAACTTATGAATATACCCGTGACAATGCCTATGCTCTGAGACACGGCATAATGCTGACGTTTTAAAGAAAAGGGTTTGAACCGGAATACTAACGGGACTGCCTATGGTAACATGGGCAGTCCCCGGTGGCTGCCCAATAAACACTGTTACCCTCTCAGCAATTATTTAAAATATCTTTTAACAGGCGTACTTTTTCATTGGTGAATTTTTGGTCTTTATAGAATATTCGCTGAAATTCTGCGGCAAATCTCATAGCGTGAATTTTTAGTTGCTTATCATCAATGGAGGAGACGAATTCCAGTAGCCCCTCGTTGCTCTTTTTAATAAAACCGCGTCTGTTCAGTCTCAGATAAAATTCGCCTATCAGCTTTTGCTCAACGGATTTTTTCTTTATAAGAAGCAGGTAAGCGACAATAAAAACTATCGGCAGAAGTGCCAAATAAAGAAAAAACCATCTGGAGCCGATTTCCCCGATTTTGAAGTTAAAAGCCGGTTTTTTAATAGTCATTTTTAACCTGTTAAATATGCTGATTTGTTTGTCAAGGTTATAGTTTATGACAAAAGCATTCCAGTAGTAATTTATACTGTCGGCAAAGAGGCGGTAAGGGGATAGCTCTGTTTCTTCTGCTAAGAGAGGGTTAGAGCTAAGGGGAGGGGTTGGGTCGTATCTTATCCATCCCCTGTCTTTAACATATGCCTCTACCCACACGTGAGCGTTTCTTTGCAGCACAACGTAGTACCTGCCTATATCATTATAAGTGCCGCCCTTGTAGCCGCCTGCAACATTAGCCGGGACCCCTGCCAACCTCAGCATAAGAGCCATGGCTGAGGCGAAGTATTCACAATTGCCGCGCCGCTCTTTAAACAAAAAATCCGAAAGGGGATTGTCTGAAACAGGCAGCCTATCCAGTGAATACGTGTAGAGGCCGGAGTGCAAGTATCTGTAGATGGTATTTATTGCCTCCTCTGTGTTACGTCCTGATGTCAGGGATTTTGCTAATGTTACAACCTTCTCAGGGACAGCGTCAGGGAGTTGAAGAAATCTTTCCATGCTTCTTGGCTCTGCGTAGTTATTGTCACTTTGCGGTATGTCAATCTTAGAGATGGCATCATAGCGTATAGTGGTTTTTATAAAATCTCTTACCGAGACTGTAAAATCATCTGAAATCCTCGAGCCGCGCTGGATTACCGAGACCGGTTTATCCAAAGCAAAGAGATACTTATTTTCGTACGGTTGCAGATAAATTGTCTGAAGGACTGCTTTAGCGCCTGGAAAGGTGGTTTTAGGCCCCGCCTTTTCATCCTCCCTGAGGCTTGAGTTCCACGTGGAGCCGTCGAAGTGGTCAAACACTATGCCGCGCCAGTATAAATGCTTATCGTCAATGCGCTCCATGTTTGCCCGAAAGACGGGGCTGTTATCCAGTTGAATGTTTGATACGCTGCCAAGAGCTATACTTTCTGAAAATCCTGATTTCCCTTGATGCCCGCGGTTTAAAAAACCCAGAAACTGGTAGTTTGTTCGCGGCAGTATGATAAATATGGCGGCAGTGAGAGGTATTGAGGCAAGTGGTATGATAAGGGCACGCTGTATGATTTTAGAAAAAGACCCGCTGTCTATCACTAAATCCGGCACCTCGGTATGATACGTAAGAAGCACTATTGATACCGCTACAAGAAAAAACATGGCCATAAAAAACAGAAAAAAGGTGAAATCAATAGAGAGCAACGCCGAGCCCATCAGTAAAAAAACAGAAATCAAATATATCTGCATGTAGTCTCTGAACTTTTTATCCTCAAGAAATTTCATCGCAAGAAGTATGACCAGAGCCTCAACGGAGGGTTGCACTATGTCCTCAGTTAATATTCTGTAAACAGACACCGCTATAACCAGGACGGAAATCAGATTTATTATCAGAGGTGAAAGGTGGGCGGGTTTTTTGAAGTCAAAGTAAAGTGAGGTCGCTATGAGAGCGGCAAAGGCAACAGGGAATATCGGAGAGATATGTGTAAAAACCGACAGAAAGCCAATCAGGGCGATTATATAGGTGGATATTTTTACGGCATGTTCTACTTTTATACGTTTAAAACGGCTGGATTGTGTGAAAACGGCCATTAGCCGTTCAGCCCTTTAGTTTAAAGCTTGCCTCATCGTTAAGAATCTGAAAGATATCTCCCGAGGCAAGGGCAGGTGCAAACAGCGTTCCCTGAACTACGTCACATTTAACCGCTCTGAGGAACTCAAGTTGCTCATCGGTCTCTACACCCTCGGCAATAACTGTGAGGCTTAGAGTATGTGCCAGCGCTATTATGGCCCTGGCTATGGTTGCATAGTCCGTATCCACTGTAATGTTGTTTATAAAGGACTTGTTAATTTTCAACGCATTAACAGGAAATCTTTTCAGATGGCTTAATGAGGAATACCCTGTGCCAAAGTTATCTATAGTTATTGAGAATCCGATATTTTTTAGCTTTTTCAATATTGTTATGGACTCTTCAACATCTGTCATAATTGTGTTTTCATTGAGGGTAACATCGAGTAGTGTGGGGTCGGCTCCGGTCTCTTTTAGTATCCCCGTCACCACATCAATAAGGTCTTTGTGTTTGAACTGGCTTTCAAGGACTTTTATTGACGCCTGTATGTGGTTAAATCCCATATCACTCCACTGCTTACTTACTGAGCAAACCTGCCGGAATATTAACTTGCCCATAGGTAGAATCAAACCGGAGTCCTCGGCTATGGGGATAAAGTCGGAAGATGGCACATGTCCCGTCTCAGGGCTAATCCACCGCACTACTACCTCCATCCCCCTGAAGTTACCACTGTTGATGCCCACCTGCGGCTGATACAGCACTGAGATTTCATCTCTTTGCAGTGCTTTTCTCAGTCTGTTTTCCAGATTGAGTTTCTCAACAGACCTTTTGTTCATAGAGGGGGCAAAAAACCGGTAGTCTCCCCTTCCGTGCTCCTTAACCTGATAAAGAGCTACATCTGAATTTTTAAGCAGCGTGACCACATCATCAGTGTCTGTGGGGAATATGCTTATTCCTATGCTTGCACCCACGGAGCATTCATGGTGTTTAACAATAAACGGAGCCGACAATGTTGCGATGATTTTAGTTGCTAATCTTGAGACGTCATCAGGTCTCTGAAGGTTAGTCATTATAACAGTGAACTCATCGCCTCCCATCCTGGCAACCGTGTCGGATTTTCTTGTACATGCTTCAATTCTGCGGGCAGCCTCTTTAAGAAGTAAATCCCCTATGTCATGCCCCAGTGTATCATTTACTTTTTTAAAACGGTCTAAGTCTATAAACAAAAGAGCCAGCTTGGCCTTATGTCTTCTGGCCTGTTCCACGGCCTGAACTAATCTGTCGTTAAAGAGCATACGGTTGGGGATGTTTGTCAGGGCGTCGTAGTGGGCTAAGTGATGCAGTTTTTCTTCCGTTTCCCTCCTTATCATGGCACTTACAAATATCTCGCCAACCATTTTTATGACAACTACCTCCTCAGGATGCCAATGTCTTTGCACTGTCTCAGTGGCCAGAGCTATAAAACCCATCTTTTTTTGCCCGTAAGCAAGTGGCATTACGGCCATAGAGCGTATGGCTTTTGGTGCCCTATCGTCAAGAGAATGTATCTCTTCTGTGGAGCTTTCATAAAAGGATATCCTGCCGGTGTCTGCTATGTCTTTAAACCACTGCAGGGTGTTTGTGTTTATCTGTTGGGAGGCACACAACGGCGGCAGTGACTGAGTCTGCCACTGATAAAATATATGGCTGTCCTCATTATATATACAGAGAAAGGCACGTTGGACATTTGTAGTTTCAGCTATACGCTGGAGTGACTTGTTCATCTCCGTGTACAGCTCCCCCACGGCAATGCTTATGAAGTTTGCAGAAATTGAAGCGGCAAGATTTTCCAGCGTGACGCGGTAGCTTAATTTATCCGACAGGGTTTTCATCGTTGTTATATCACGTGAGGTAAAAGCATAGCCTGTCAGATTGCCGTAGTTGTCTGTTATACAGGAAATCCTGGATTCAAGGAAAATAGTTTGTCCGTTTTTTGTCTTTTGATGGACATATGAAATCTCACCGTCTCTTTTAGCTCTCTCTACAGCCTCTGACAGCGTATCGGGAATAACGTGTTCTCTGTTTTGGATTTCTGCGAAATTCATATCTAAGGCATCCAGGGCGCTGTAGTCAAACAGTTGTTCGGCTAAAGGATTGAAATATTTTATGCAGTAATTAATATCGCACGCAACGATAGCACTATCCAGGGATGTGCGCAGGATGTCATTAAGGAAACAAATTTTTACATTTTTATTAAATATCGGCGTTTCCTCTTGTTATAAAGCATAAATAAGACACCCTCCTACTGCCTGCCCTTAACGAGTGCATCTACAACCAGCGGGTCGGCAAGAGTGCTGGTGTCACCCAGGTTTTCAATCTCTCCCTTAGCGATATTTCGCAGAATTCTTCTCATTATTTTTCCGCTTCTTGTTTTAGGTAAAAACGGTGAGAACTGAATCTTATCCGGTACGGCAATGGGTCCTATAACTTTTCTTATATGTTTTTCAAGCTCGCCTTTGAGCTCCTCAGTAGGCACAACCCCCTCTTTCAGGGTGACATACACATAGAGAGCCTCGCCTTTTACCTCATGAGGATAGCCTACAACGGCAGCCTCAGCCACGTTTTGGTGGCTGACCAGGGCTGATTCCACCTCAGCGGTTCCTATACGGTGTCCTGAGACATTTATAACGTCATCAATTCGTCCCATAATCCAGAAATCACCGTCCTCATCGCGCCTTGCCCCGTCTCCGGTAAAATAAACGCCCGGGAAGCGTGAGAAATAAACATCTTTTACCCGCCTGTTGTCGGGGTCTCCGTAGGTGCCTCTGAGTATGCCCGGCCACGGGTTTTTTATTGTCAGATAGCCGCCCTCGTTAACACCGGCGGGGCTGCCGTCCTCTTTCAGGATTTCAGGGTTTATGCCAAAAAAGGGCTTACAGGCTGAACCGGGCTTAAGCGCCATTGCACCGGGAAGCGGAGTTATCATTATCCCCCCCGTCTCGGTCTGCCACCATGTATCTACAATGGGGAGTTTTCCGCCTCCTACCACGTTGTGGTACCACATCCAGGCCTCCGGGTTTATGGGCTCTCCCACGGTGCCAAGAAGCCTCAGCGATGATATGTCGTGGCTGTTGACCCACTTATCCCCTTCTCTCATAAGGGTGCGGATGGCCGTTGGGGCCGTATAAAACACGTTAACGCCGTATTTTTCCACTATCTTCCAGAACCTTCCCGGGTCAGGATAGGTTGGTATGCCTTCAAAGAGTACTGTTGTTGCGCCGCCGCTGAGGGGGCCGTAAACAATGTAGCTGTGGCCGGTTATCCATCCGGCATCAGCCGTGCAGAAAAAGATGTCTTCCGGGCGGCTGTCAAATATCCATTTAAATGTTAATGATGAGTACAGCAGGTAACCGCCGGTTGTGTGAAGCACCCCTTTAGGTTTGCCGGTTGAGCCCGATGTGTATAGTATAAAAAGGGGGTCCTCGGCATCCATCCACTCAGGCGGGCAAAAGGAAGTTATGTCACCGGCTCCCATTTCATCATGCCACCAGAGGTCACGTTTTGCCTCCATGGAAACATCCGGTGAGGAGGTCATCTGAACCTTAACGACTATCATGTGTTTAACACTTTTACAGTGCTCAACCGCCTCATCGGCATTGCTTTTAAGGGGCACCAGTTTTCCCCCTCTTGAGCCGAAATCAGCTGTTATCACAAGCTTTGCCTCGCAGTCAACAATTCTGTCTCTTAGCGCCTGGGCGCTAAAGCCGCCGAATACTACACTATGGATTGCTCCAATGCGAGCACAGGCCAGCATGGATATTACAATTTCCGGCACCATGGGCAGGTATATCATCACGCGGTCGCCCTTTTGTACTCCGTGTTTTTTCAACACGTTGGCAAAGCGGTTTACCTCAGTGTAAAGTTGCTGGTAAGTATAGGTCTTGTTTATTATACCGTAGTTGGACTCCCAAATGATGGCTGCCTTGTTTCTCAGGGCTGAGTGAACATGTCTGTCAAGACAATTATATGTTGCATTTAACTTTCCGCCTTCAAACCATTTTACAGAGGGTTTGTTGAAATCATATTCAAGCACTCTGTCCCATTTTTTAAACCAATGTATATGCTCAAGGGCGGCCTCGGCCCAAAAACTCTCGGGGTCCTCTGTTGAGCGCTTGTACATATCCTCATACTGTTTCATGGTTTTGATACAGGCCTTTTCTGAAAATTCCTGAGGCGGGGGAAACACTCTCTTTTCCTCCATCAGTACCTCTATGTTCATCTTATCAGCCATTTCCTCCACCCCTCCTTACTTCCTTATTGATAGCGTCTCAAGCACTGTATCTAATACCAAGTTGCATTCAATCGTCTAACTTTGTTGGCTTCGTCACAAGCTCCTTAACGTCTCCCCTAAAGGGGAATCCCCTGTAAGGGGAGGCGTCGCTTGTTCCTTGCCGCCTGCGTTTACTTCTGACTGCAACTTGGTATAAAATCACATTTATTATACTACAAAGGGGAAAAAAATGCTGGAACTCAGATTAGGGTGTGGTAACTAATAAAAAAAATTGCTATAACTTGGAAGAAGGCTTTTTCTAATATAGTGACGGCGGTTGTTAAAACTCGAATCGGATTTGTCCAATTCTCACTGAATCAAGGCACCCCCTGTCGTACCTTACAGCGCATTTCCCCTACTTATCTTGAGCGGCTTTCAGATCGTATTCGTTAATAGCTTTCAGCAGTTGTGACCATGAGTATTCTTTGAGGTTTTTAACATGGGCATATATCTTGTTGTTTTTTATAAACTTATTTTTTTCTTTTTCATCTTTAATTCCGTAGAACTCCAGGACGGTATGGAGTGCCTGATTTGTGTAGTTTATATTTGGGGTCAGGACGTCGTTTCGTCTTGTAAAGAAGGGGTCTTCTCCTTCGGCACAAGGTGTACCGAATACGTTAAACTGTCTGCATGCTGTTGGTCTCAGAATGTGTATGATGCAAGAAGAGTTGATTAAAAACGGGCAGGGATCGGACTTCTTAAAAAACTGCAACTGCCATTTCAGAGTTTCTCTTACCGGCATTTTGATTTTCTCGATGACGAAGTAGTAAATTCCCACCAGTTCGTGTGGATACACCGGAATATCTTTGTGGGTTTTGCAGCAATGGCAGCATCCGTCCTGACAAGCCAGACCTTTCTCTTTAATCTTGTATTGTTGTTCGATTGCCGTTTCGATACTTGTATCAACAATAGCGTAGGAATCCAGAAGCATTGAAAGCCATGGAAAGCGGCCTTCATCAGCATCAAAACTCACACGCCTGCGGTTGAATTCATTTTTCCCGATTTTTTGTTTCAATATTCACCAGTTTTTTGATTTATGTTGATGGTAGCTCTTTAGAAGGCGAGGCAGGTATGTCTGTTCAGGAAGTCAGCCATCTTACCCCTCGTTTAAGTATAAATGTAAAATGCTCAAAACTCTTTATTGTTCTTATCAGTTGTAAGAATATTCTCGGTCTGAAATAGAACTTAAAAAATCCCTTAAACCGTAGAATTTTTATTGTGTTGTAGCTCATCCCATCGGGAATAAAGCTTATCGTGTGCAGCGAGTGATGTGCATTTTCCAGGTCAAAGCTATATTGGTTGGCTTCATGCAACTGTGTGAATTCCTCGGTGGCCGGATATGGCTGAAAATATGAGATGCCGATTCTGTCCAGTTCAAGCTCAGTGGTGAATTTCAATGTCTGCTCTATCTCCTGCCGGGTCTCACCCGGAAATCCTATTATAAAAAACCCCCCGATGTCCATCCCTGCCTGCTTGACCATCGAAATTTTCTCTTTTATAGTTTCTTTGGTTATTTTCTTCTTAATAAGTTTCAGCCTGCTTTCGTTTCCGCTTTCGACTCCGACATTTACCGAATAACAACCTGCCCGGTTCATTAATTTCAGAACCTCAAGGTCAAGATTGTCTAATCTTAAACCGTTTGGCAGAGCCCACGTGATATTCAGATTTGTGCCTAGTAGGGATTCACAAAAATTAACAACACGTTCCCTCTCCATGGAAAAGTTATCATCCTCAATGTGGATTTCTTTAACATTAAAATGTTTATTGAGATATTTAATCTCTTCAATGACATTTTTAATGCTTCTGTATCTGATTTTTTTTCCTGAAATCACGCCTGCCGAGCAAAATGTACATGGGTATGGGCAGCCTCTTGAGGTAATTAAAGGGGCATACGGGAATTGTTTATAAAATGCGCCGTGCGGGGCTTTGGGATATTTATCCGGAGGCATAAGGTCCCATTGCGGAAATGGAAGCTCATCTAGATTTTTAGGCAGCAGTTGTCTGTTTACCTTTATTTGACCGTCTTTTAACCATATGAGATTATCAAATTCCTCAAGGTCATCACCCGGGTGCGGGATATTTTCTATGAATTTTTTGAAAGCAAGCTCACTCTCACCGGCAAAACCGTAATCTATGAGGCCCCTCAGGTACTGAAATGTCTCCACAGGCATTAAAGTAATTTGAACCCCACCCAGCAGAATAATGGTATCGGGTAAAATCGGCCTGATTTGTGAAACAAACTGCTTAACAAAAGAGATATCTTTAGTGTAGGCGGAAAGGCCAAGTATATCGGGTTTCTCACTAATTATTTTTTTTATCAAAACAGTATCGGAATCTTTATCCCTGAGCTGGTCAAAAATCGTGGTGTCTTTGTTTGCAACTGATGCGCTGAGATAACCGTAATTAAGCGGTGGAATTATCTCATCAGCGGTTGTATTTAAACGCACAAATAATATTTTCATTTTAAATTTGCAGCAAACACAGGAAATCTTATCACAACAGCTACTGTATCATGTTTTTTTCATATATGTCAAATTCGGATCAGTATATACACTGCACCATCCTACCCCTCTATCCCTTCTCTCTTTAATGCCTGTGCGATTTCATAACTCTTTAACGTCTTATTGATTTCAATTACTTTCATCAGGCACTGTGCCGATTCTGCTTTTTTACCGGTTACATCGTATAACACCGCAAGGTTAAAAAGGGTAACAGCCTCGCCGCTTTTATCGCCAATCTCCTTACTGATTTTTAAACTCTCAAGCATATACTTCAGGGCGCTCTCATAATCGCCGCGGGCATGATAATTTGTAGCTATGTTACCTAAAGTAGTCCCTTCCCCCGCTTTATCGCCAATCTCCTTCCTGATTTTTAAACTCTCAAGCATATACTTTAGGGCGCTCTCATAGTCGCCGCGGGCATGATATATCTGGCTGATATTATTTAAAGTAACCCCTTCCCTCGCTTTATCGCCAATCTCCTTCCTGATTTTTAAACTCTCAATCAGATACTTCAGGGCGCTCTCATAATCGCCGCGGGCATGATATATACTGCTGATATTATTTAAAGTAACCCCTTCCCCCTCCTTATCGCCAATCTCCTTCCTGATTTTTAAACTCTCAAGCATATACTTCAGGGCGCTCTCATAATCGCCGCGGGCATGATATATCTGGCTGATATTATTTAAAGTAGTCCCTTCCCCCTTTTTATGGCCAATCTCCTTCATGGTTTTTAAACTCTCAAGCATATACTTCAGGGCGCTCTCATAATCGCCGCGGGCATGATAATTTATCGCTATGTTACCTAAAGTAGTCCCTTCCCCCTGTTTGTCGCCAATCTCCTTCCTGATTTTTAAACTTTTCTGATAATTCTCAAGTGCCTTATCGAGTTCATATATCTTCTTATAATTTTCACCAAGGTCATGATAAGTTTTGCCGCATTCCTTCTCTGTGAGTGAATATGTCTTTAGTGTATGCTCTAAAAAAAGTATTCTATTTTTTACATCCTGTTCGTTAAAATATTCGCTTTGTGTTGCAAATTCCATAAGGGGTTGCCTGTGAACAACAGGAAACTTAAAAGTTATGGAAACATAAGCAAAGAAATCTTTGGCGATTTTTATCACAAGGTCTGTAAAATAGGCGGGAAGGAAAAAAACCAATGCCTTATTTAGGTTTAAGTACAGCTCCCTGCTTAAATTTAAATCAGTCAGTAAAGCGGTTTTATCGTTACCGCCACCCATTTTCATATTGTGCAGATTCAGAATCAATATGATTTCTACAGAGGGGTTTTTCTCAATACACGTTCTTATTTCATCCAGGCATCCTGTCAGGTTGTCAGTGTCTTTGAGGTCAATAGTTGTTATGTTTCCGCCTGAGAGGTCAGCCATAAGGGCGGCCACAATTTCATCCTGTCTGAGAGGCTCGTTTATTTCAACTATTACAAAGCATGTATCAATGTTCTGAAGATATAAGAGAAGTTCCCTGTAAGTGTTTTCCGGCTCAATCGGCACAGACTATATAAGCCTCTTGTCCCTGAGTATATCAACAACGGCAGGGTGCAGGTCACACCACCTGTCGCCGTTATATTCGATAACCGCAGCAGCATTGAGGAGCTCAAGCAGGTATTTATCCCGAAGAGGTTTTTTGTCACGGCTTTTATAAAGTGCCAGCAGGTAATCTGTGTGTTCATCGGCTATGCTTCTTTCTAAAGTGCTCTTAAGTTCATTATATGCCGATTTTGCGGAATCAAGACTAATCGTACTAAGGCCGCGGCCAAGCGATATCAAAGCCGCCCTGATAACCATATCGAACAGGTGGCGTAAAGCCCCTCCGGAGTGTTCAATTATGAATTCTATAACGTCTGGGTCAAACAAAGACATGTCAGCTCTTTTGCCTGTCAGTGCTTTTATTATTTCTACGCCGTTTTCATTTGGCTGCCCGTTTTTATCTTTCACCTTAATCATACTCAATATCTCAGGGTAGCTGAAGGCGTCTCTGATTGCGTCAAACTTTTCGGAGTAATGCAGAAATATTGGAAACGTGTAAATAAGATGAATGTCCAACGCCGTCAGAATTTCCTTATGATTCAGAAACAAGTCGGTGGCAACCGGAATATCAAGTTTATCGAGGTCCTCAATTATTATAAGCGGTTCTTTATTGTCTTTTCGGAGTTTTTCTTTTAATATTCTTATGAGGTCGTTAGCGCTATCAATCATTTTTCTCAGCCGGGGTTCAATAAATTTTCTTACGGTTAATTTCGATTCCTTTCCGGTTTTTAGCACACCCTTTACTCTTAACTTTATAGCATTAAGAATACCGATTTTAGCTTCCGCTCCGGCCTCCGCCTCTGTTTTTTCGACATCTATAATTTCTGAGAGCCTTGTGTCCATCCAGTAGGATATAAGATTATCGAGAATTGACTGGTTTTCTCTTAATCCCTCCGGCACAGCATCCACAAGTTTTGTAAGAATAGCAAAAAGCACGTCCGTATAATTAAGGTCTGTAGTGTCTGTTTCGTCTTTTATGGAAAAACTGATTATTTCAAAGTCGCTCTCCAATTCCTTTGACACCCGCCAAAGCTCTGTGGATTTGCCGCAACCACGGTGTCCCATAAATAAAATCTTCTGTGGGTCGTCATAATTTGCCCGCAGGTAATTGCAAAGGTTCAGGGCTGAATTCTGCCCGCGCACTTTATCCGTATCTGTATAAAAGAGTGCATATGTTTCACCCTCAAGAGGGAAAGGTTTTGCCGCTCTTAATAGTTCTTTGAGATTTTCAGCTCTTTTCATACTATACATCCCGCCTCCTGTGTGTGATATGTTGTGTTATACCACGGAATCCTTTGTTGTTGCAACTCAGTGCCCATAAACATTAACCTTTTCCTTATGTTTGGGCTAATTCCATGGAGATGACTTTAGAGACGCCCGGTGTTTCGGCTGTTATGCCGTATATATAATCGGCAACCTCCATGGTGGTTCTGTTATGAGTGATTACGATAAATTGGGTGTTGGCGGACATTTTTACAATCATTTCGGCAAAACGTCTTGTGTTGGCCTCATCCAGGGCGGCGTCGGCCTCATCAAGGATACAAAGCGGCGTGGGTTTAATGACAAATCCGGCAAACACCAGAGATATGGCCGAAAGCGCCTTTTCCCCGCCTGAGAGAAGGTTTATGTTTTGCAGTTTCTTATGCGGCGGCTGCACCACTATGTCTATGCCGGACTCCAGAATATTCAGCGGATCGGTTAGAATCAGCTCGGCATAGCCCCCGCCGAAAAATGTATTGAATGTCTCATTAAATTTCGTGTTTAACTCCATAAATGCCTCGGAAAGCCGCTGCTTTGTCGTCTGATTTATTTTTGATATGACCTCGTTGAGCTCCGATATGGATGTAACAAGGTCGGCCTGCTGCTCAGCCAGAAAGTCATAACGCTTTTTCAGCTCCTCATACTCTTCTATGCTTGAAAGATTAACCGGTCCCATCTCACGGATTTGTTGTTTAAGCTCCGGAAGCGCCGCCTCCTGCCCCTCCGGAAGCTCCCCGGGCTCAAGTTCGGAAAGCTCCCTGCCATAGTTTGTAAAGACAGTGTGTCTGATGTTTTCCATTTTAAACCGTGTCTCAGTGGTCCTTAAATTAAGCGTATTAAGATTCTCTTTCCACTCATCACTGCTGCGCCTCAGTGCCTGGGCCTTTCTTTCAAACTCCCTCAGTTCGGTCGAACAGCCCGTTATTAATTCCCTCTGTTGCCGGATTGTCTCCCGTAACTGCTTATCCGCCTCAAAGAGCTTACCAAGTGCCCCCTCATCCGCAACAACTTCCAACGCCGCTTTGTCACTCTTGCGCTTTATTGTTTCAATCTCCTCACCAATTGAGAGTATCTTGCTTTCAAGGGTTTCCAGCTTCCTGTTTAACACCGGCTCCTCATTCTTAGCCGCCCTCAGCCGCTCCCTCCGCTTTGTCACAGACATTTTTTTTTCCATCAGAGACGCCCTTAGCTTTTCCAGTTGCCCACGCTTGTCTGTGGAGGATTCCCGCAATGAGCCAATATAAGCCTCCGTATCTTCTTTGGTCTTGGAGATAACCTCAAGGTGTGACTCCTTTTCAGTTTTCTTTTCCCGCAGTGAGGCTATTTCTTTATCAGTCTCGCCGGATTCTATTTGCATGAGGTTCAACCTCTGCTTAAATCTCTCCCTCTCTTCCCCCAGCTTTCTTATGTTGTTCCTAATGGCGGCTGTCTCTTTGTCTAAAGCCACCATAATCCGCTCTGTCTTTGAAATCTCATCCCTGAGAGCATCCCGCCGCTGAAGAGCTTCTTTATACCGTGAGTCCTGAGTCATCATAGTCTCCCGCAATGAGGCAACCTCCGTCCGCAGCTCCCTGATATTTCTTAAATGCTTCAGCACCATCCCCCTCTTGCCGCAAAGCACAGCGCCGGAGGGCTCTAACACATCCCCGTCAAGTGTCACAAAATAAGTACCGCCGCCACTGCCGTCTGTGTTTTCATCACGAAACAATTCAAAAGCCTCATTAAAACTCTCCACTATTGCAAAGTCCCTCAAAACCGCCCCTATCAGTGGTAAATACTCTGCAGGGGCACTCACAACACTTAACGGACTGACGGCTTTGCCGGAAAAAAGTACGGGCACCGTGTTATTGCCGCCGTCGGGGCTGCGTAGTAAATCAACGGCAAAAAGAGCTGTTTTTTCCAGGCTGCTGCTGTTTACAAAGCCAACTGCTGAGAGCAGCGACTCGGTTGAGCCCATAACATAACCCTTAAGTTTTTCAGCTAATGCGCCCTCTATGGCACTTTCATACTTTGCCTGCACTGTCAGTACCTCCGAAATAACCGCCAATGGGTTACAGACTTTGCTAAACTCTGTGGTGTTTGAGTCCCCTGTAGTGAGCTCCTCAAGAGACTTAAGCCTTGAAGTTGCAGCCGCCATAGTTTCTCTCACATCTGATATTTCCTCCCTGAGGGATTCAACCGACTGCTCCACATCCTCAATTTGCCCCTTAAGCTCCGTCAGTCGCTCTGTTTGCTCCTTAAATGCACGCTGCCGTTGTTCTAAATCGCTCTCCATTGACTGAAGCTGCCCGTCATGACGTTGTATGTCATCAACCGCCCGGTTTACAAACTCCGTGGAAGATTCCTTTTTCCTTATCAACGATGCAATAAGTGTCTGAATTGTTGACACCTCATTCTTTGCATTTCCCATGCTTTCCGATATCTGAAAGAGTTTTTTGTTTTTATCCCGGAGGGCGTCCTCTATTTCCAGAAGTGTTTTCTCAAGGGATGAAATCAGGGTATTTTCCCGCCCGATGTCATCCTCTGTGGAGGCAATCTCAGTCTCCAGTTTTTCATAAATACCGGTGAGCCTTTCAATAGAGTCTATGGCGTCGTCGCGCTCTGTGGAGTAATCACTCCGCTGGCCGAAGAGTCTCTCTGTGTGCTGCTGAGAATTATTAATTGCCGCCGTCTTTAATGCAATATCTTTCTCAAGCACTGCGATTTCCTTCTCAAGCCTCTGAAGGTCTTCCGTCATGGCTTCAAGAGCACTTCTGTGGTTAAAAACAACCTGAGATTTTGCCTGCCGCTCCTCCTCAAGTGTGCCAAGAGAGGCGGTAATTGTCCCTATTTTGACGATAATCTGTTCGGACTCTTCTGTGAGAGCCAGGTAGTCGCAGTGAAAGGCTTCAAAATCCCGTTTAGCAATTTTCAGCTCAATGGCGTTATGCTGTGCAGTGAGAGCTTTAAACAATTCAGCCTTCTTGGCCTGTTTTTCAAGAGAGCCGATGGAGCGTTTAACCTCCGAGATGATGTCACTTATGCGGTCAAGATTAATCTGAGCGCGTTCAAGCTTAGAAAGCGCCTCTGTCTTTCTTGCCTTGTACTTCATAACTCCGGCAACCTCTTCTATGAGAAAACGCCGCTCAAGTGGTTTTGTATTTAAAATTTCACTGATTCTGCCCTGCTCTAAAATCGAATAGCTTTTAACCTCAAGGCCGGTATCAAGAAATATTTCTCTTACATCCCTGAGGCGGTTTCTTTTTTTGTTTATCAGGTATTCGCTCTCGCCGCTGCGGAATAAGCGTCTGGTGATCTCTGTTGCGGGGTTGGCACCGTTGCCGCCGCCATTGTCTCCCGGGTTATCCGCCTCAACAGTAAAAGTAAGTGTTACCTCTGACATACCCTTGGGTTTAACATCGGAGGTGCCGGCAAAAATCACCTCTTCCATTTTATCCCCTCTCAAATTCTTTGCACTCTGCTCTCCCAGAACCCATCTGAAGGCATCCACCACGTTACTCTTGCCGCAGCCGTTTGGCCCTACTATACAGGTTATTCCAGGGTGCATTGTAAAGGTGGTCTTATCCGAAAAAGACTTAAAACCATTTAATTCTAAGCTGAGTATTTTCATCAAAAATTTTTTATATCAAGAAGAAAACTTTTTGTGCATTGTTGTATAATAGCAGAAAATATTTAATTATGGCGATTGAGAGGAAGATTGGGTTGAAAAAGAGATGTTTAAAAAAGATTATATGGGCAGGATGCCTGAAAAAACAAATACTATAGATAAAACTTATAAACATATCATTTTTTTTTATTTGACCATTTGTTGGAATATTTAATAGAGTGTAGCGATTATACAAAAGGGGTTTTAACGAAAAGGGGTTTTAGACAGGAATCTCTTTCACTTTAATAATATCATAAGCAGGAGGTAGTTATGGGTAAGAAGTACGAAACACCGCTACTGGATGAGCTTAAAAAAGGAGCTTTTCCGAGTTTTGTAGTGGAAATTGAAAAAGCAGCAGCCCGATCGGGAATGCCTGAGGATTTAGCAAGTATGGCATCAGACCTGTTGGGGCATACCGAGTTGTGTTTTAAAGAAAAAGTAACCCACTGGAAGCACGGTGGAATAGTTGGAGTAAGAGGATACGGCGGAGGCGTTATTGGAAGGTATTCAGATATTCCTCAGAAGTTTCCCGGGGTTGCGCACTTCCATACAGTCAGAATAAACAGCCCGTCAGGGTTTTACTATCAGGCTGATGCGTTAGCGGAGATATGTGATCTTTGGGATAAGCACGGAAGCGGTTTGACCAATATGCACGGGTCAACCGGCGATATGGTTATGCTTGGAACCCGCACGGAGCATCTTGAGCCGTTTTTTGCTGAGGTTTCATCAAGAGGATGGGATTTAGGCGGTTCCGGCTCGGCAATGAGAACACCAAGTTGTTGTTTGGGCAAATCACGTTGTGAATGGGCAAACATTGACACAATGGCGATAACCAACGATATTACTCATCACTATCAGGATGAAATGCACAGGCCTGCATTCCCGTATAAGTTTAAATTCAAAGTGGCTGGTTGCCCTGTTGACTGTATAGCGTCGGTAGCGCGTGCCGACATGTCGGTAATCGGTACATGGAAGGGCGATATCCGGATAGATCAGGCGGAAGTACAGGCGTATTCCAAGAAGATGAACATTCAGTCCGAGGTCATTGATATGTGTCCGACCGAGTGTATGTCCTGGGACGGCAAAGAATTAAAAATAGATAATGCAAATTGCAACAGGTGTATGCACTGTATAGCGAGAATGACTAAAGCTCTGAGACCCGGAACCGAGCAGGGAGCAACCCTTCTGTTGGGAAGCAAAGCCCCTATCGTAACTGGAGCGCTCCTTTCATGGGTAATAGTGCCGTTTATTAAGATGGAACCGCCGTATGAGGAGTTTTATGATCTTATAGACAAAATCTGGGAATGGTGGGATGAAAACGGTAAGAACCGTGAGAGAATCGGTGAGCTTATCGAAAGAGTATCGTTCCCGAAATTCTTGAAAGAAGTCGGCCTTGATCCTCATCCTGCAATGATTAAAGAGCCAAGGCGTGACCCGTTCTTCTTCTGGTCGGAGGAAGACATAGTAAAGTAATAAATGCTGTTAGTATTTAAATTATAAATACAATTTAAATTATAAATTTAGGAGGAATTATATGTCAGCAACACCGGAAAGACAGACAGATATAGGCCCACCACATTATGAAAAATTTTTGCACCCTGTGATAAAGAAAAACTATGGCAAGTGGAAATACCATGAGGAGTTAGGTGCGGGTCTTATGGTACACGTCTCGGAAAGCGGCGAGAAAATTTATACCGTAAGAATAGCATCGCCCAGGCTTTTATCCACAGACACGATAAGAGAGTACTGTGCAATAGCCAAGAAGCACTCAGACGGCTTCCTTCGTTTTACATCAAGAAACAATGTTGAATTCTTTGCCACCACAGAAGAAGCAGCCAAGACCCTTATGGCTGACCTGACATCAAAAGGCTACATGATAGGCGGCATCGGTGCAAGAATCAGCAACGTAGTTCATACACAGGGATGGGTACACTGCCATTCAGCGGCAACTGACGCATCCGGCCTTGTAAAGGCTCTGATGGATGAGCTGCACGAGTATTTCACAACAAAAGAGCTGCAAAACAGAGTGAGGCTTGCCGTGGCGTGCTGTGTTAATATGTGCGGGGCGGTTCACTGTTCAGACATAGCTATTGTGGGAGTACACAAGACCCCACCGAGAATTGACCATGACAACGTTAAAAACGCATGTGAGGTTCCCTCAACAATCGGTTCATGCCCGACAAGCGCTATCAGCCCTGACCCCGCTAAGAAGAGCGTGAAGATAAAACTTGAAAAATGCATGTACTGTGGTAACTGTTACTCCGTATGTCCTGCAATGCCTATATCGGATGCGGAAAATGACGGTGTGGCAATAGTTGTCGGCGGTAAGGTATCAAACTTAAGAACTCCGCCTAAGTTTTCAAAGCTTGCGGTGCCCTGGATTCCTAATGAGCCCCCGAGGTGGCCAAAGGTTGTTGACGCCGTTAAGACCATTTTGAATGCCTACATTAAAGGCGCAAAGAAGCACGAGAGAGTTGGTGAATGGGTTGATAGAATCGGTTGGGAAAGTTTCTTTAAAGAGACCGGTTTGGAATTCAAAATCCAGCACATTGACGACTTCACATTTGCACGTGAGACATTCAGAACATCAGCATCGTTTAAGTGGACGTAAACTTCAGATAATCACAGAGACGGAGGGAAATTATAGTTTCCTTCCGTCTCATATAAAAAAATAATTTTTGAGGTGTTTTATGGATAAAGAGGAAGTAAAAAAGATTGTTTATAAACTAGTTGAGGATTCAACTGGTAAAAAAAAGCTGAAACAGACCGACATACTTAAAAAGGTCTCAGCAGACCACGGTATTGAAAAAGACGAGGTTAAAGCCGCATTGCGGGAGCTGGTTGACGCAGGAACGCTTATTTTTACATATTTCGGCGGAAGTTTTATAGAGATTCCCCCCAAAGAATAGATATCGCCTCCTTTCACAGGGGTGGAGAGAATTTTCTAATAGTTTTCTCTGCCCTCTTGTGGCTTGTTTATCCCGCCTATAATACCAAGTTGCAATCAATCGTCTAACTTTGTTGGCTTTGTCAAAAGCTCAGGGGCGTACTCTCCCCTTACGGGCATAAGCGCTCAAATAACAATATAGGCTATATAGAGTTTTACATGTCGTTTTGTACTTTCCTCTTCCTTGTGTTTTCCATTAGACGTTCTTTTATTATGTACCAATGCTGCAGGGCACCATCTATAGCAAAAAGCAAAAGTATGTTTTTATTGAATTTATTAAAGAAGAGATTGCCACACCCCCTGCTGGGGTTCGCAATGACGGCATGTAGCTGTTTTTACTTGTTTTTTTATTCGTCATTGCTATGAGCGATAGCGACCAGGGGAATCCCCTTTAAGGGAGACGTCAAGGAGCTTTTGACTAGCCAACAAAGTTAATCGAATGAATGCTACTTGGTATTAAATAATTTTAGTATTACGTCTGTGAATGCTACTTAGTATTAGTATAAAATTTTCTTCTTGACAAAATGAAACATATGTTATATCATTAACACATGTTACAAAAAAGATGGCTTTTGTTTTTTTATACAGTGCCGGCATCGCCTGTTAACAACAGAGTTAAGATATGGAGACGTCTTGCCAAGGCCGGCGCTATTCAATTCAAAAATTCTGTTTATGTGCTGCCTTACAGTGAAGCTCACTATGAGCTCTTTCAATGGCTGTTAAATGATGTGTGCTCAACCGGTGGTGACGGCGGTTTTGTTGCTGTTGATAAGTTTGAGAGTATTAAAGATGACGATATTATTGCAATGTTTAATGCCGTAAGAGATAGCGATTATGAGAGAGTTGAAAAACACCTGGATGAAACAGACAGAAGCTTTGTTAACGCAAAAATGTCGTCAAGCACAGCCGGCGTTAATAGTTTTAGAAAAATCCTTGAACGCCTCAATAAACTGATTAATGATTATGAGGAGATAAAAAAGATTGATTTTTTCTTCCACTCTGGAAAAAAAGCAATCAAAAACAGATTAAGCGAACTTAAAGATGCAGTCATTTTTCATTTAAACCCCTTATCAACGGAAAAAGAGAAAAAAATAGTATTGCGGAGCATGGAGCGGTACAGTGGAAAGTGTTGGGTAACAAGAAAAAAACCATATGTTGACAGGTTATCATCCATCTGGCTGATTAAGAGATTTATAGATGACAATGCAGTGATAGCTTTTCAAAGTGAGGGGGAGATGGAGTTTCCAGCCCCTGTCGATACGGTTTATTTTGATGTGGTTGGCGGGGAGTTTACTCATATAGGGGATGATTGCACTTTTGAGGTGTTGATTAAATCATTTGGAATAAAAGACAGTGCTCTGAAGCATATTGCCGAGGCTGTTCATGAGATTGATATGAAAGACGGCAAGTACAGAAGTGCCGGCAGTGCAGGAGTTGAACAAATACTAAGTGGTATGCTTAGGCGTGTTAAAAGTGATATGGAAGCGGTCAATAAAGCAATAGAAATTTTTGATTTCTTATATGAGTCCAAAAAATAATTAAACTAAGGAGAGTACGCATTATGAAAGATATGTCGGAATTAGTGGCAGGCTTGATGGCTGTATCTGCAAGAACTGCGCCCAAGGCGGGGGGTAAGGATTTTATGGAAATAGTGGTAATTACCGATAGCGGCGATATGCAGAAAATTGCCGATGCCATGAAAGAATATGCCCCAAAGAGTACTAATGAGGCTTTTTGGTTAAGGGATGCCTCTAACATTGAAAATTCAGGAGCGCTTGTGCTGGTTGGGTTAAAGTCGGCAGTCACAGCGGGTTATGATTGCGGCGGATGTGGTTATCCTACATGTGCAGAGTTTAACAAAAACAGACAGATGAAAGAAAAGGAAATGGGATACTCAGGGCCGCACTGTATAATGAGAATGATGGATATAGGGGTAGCTCTGTCATCGGCTGCAAAGACGGCCGGCACACTCAATGTGGATAATCGAATACAGCAGAGGGTGGGAGCCACTGCTAAAGCCCTTGGATACATTAAGGCTGAGGTTGTCATGGGAGTACCGGTTAGCATTAGCGGCAAGAGTATTTACTTTGACAGACAGACCCCGATAAAACACTAAGGAACACTTAGAAATGACTGATTCGAGACCTAACTTTATGCCGATATACTTAGTCGGTTTCCTTGCCAGGTTTTCATACGCACTGGCAAGGTCTCCGGTGCTGCCGCTTTTTGCTCTGTACCTTGGAGCAGGCCCTGAGGCAATCGGTTTTGTCGTAGGAATATCAACCGTTACCGGTATATTTTTCAAAATGCCCTCAGGGGCTCTTTCAGACGTAATCGGAAGACGGAAAACGCTTTTCGCCGGTCTTGTTGTCTTTGCCGTAATGCCCTTTACGTATTTATTCGTAAAAGACTACAACCTGCTTGTTATCATAAGGTTCATACACGGTCTGGCAACAGCCATATACGGGCCTGTGGCAATGGCTGTTGTTGCTGATGAGGCCGGTGATAAAAAAGGTGAGGTACTTTCGTGGTTTTCCTCTGTTACAATTATAGGAAACCTCATGGGCGCCCCTGTCGGCGGATTTATCCTTCACACACTGGCTCAGGGAGCTCCAACATTTGTTGATTTTCAAAGAGCATATCTCCTAAGCGGTGCAACCGGAATAATGTCCCTTCTTTTTGGGATAAAAATGCTAAAAGCAGACAAAGCGCCGGAGCAGACAGCCGGACTGAAGGCGGCTTACAAGAAATTTGCCTCCGGCATAAAAGAGGTCATAAGTGATAAGAGAGTTGTTATAACCTCTGCAATGGAGGGCATACAAAACATGTCTATGGGAGCACTCGAGGCCTTCCTCCCCATATATGCCGTAACTGTGGCAGGGCTCAATGAGCTTCAGGCAGGGCTATTGTGGGCAGTTCAGGTGCTTGTCACTATACTGTCAAAACCTGTCATGGGCAAAACCTCCGACAAATACGGTAGAACTCTTATAATTACTTTTGGGTTGCTTTTTTGTGCGGTTTCTTTTGCGATGTTTCCCCTGTTTAAGAGTTTCTATCTGCTGATATGTTGTGCTTTAGTCTTTGGCCTTGGTGAAGCACTGGTTACCTCCTCATCGGCTGCACTGGTAGCTGATATGTGTAAGGAAAAGCACTTTGGGGCTGCAATGGGAACATTCGGCACTATCTTTGATGTCGGCCATGCCTCAGGCCCAATACTTGCCGGCGTGCTGATTGCAAATCTGGGTTATCTATACTCCTTCTGGATTATGGCCTCCCTCATTATTGTCGCTATCCCCGTTTTTCTGATTAATGTTAAAGTGAAGATTTAAGGGAGTATAAGGGGAAGGACTCTGTCCTTCCCCTTATACCCTTTCCTGCCTAATCATCAGGGGTCTCCCCACTTGTGGGGACTTCCCATAGACCCCCGGTTTCCAAGGTTTAGTCGTTTAAATTTAAATACCTTTTGGGATAACTGCAATTTTTTATTTAAATAATTTTAATATTACGTCTATGAACGCTACTTGGTATTAGTATGAGGTATAATTGATTTTGTTGGATATATATGTTATAATTATAACTGACCCTTAAGAATTGCAAAAGAGATATGTTGTGGTCATGGCTGCCAAATGGAGGTTGGCTGGAGAAGTTTTTTTCTCATTGGCGCATCAGTAGAATAAGCTGCCGGTTGATGCTATATGTGCGTCTGTCACCTTTGAAGTACGCAGCACAGTGCATAAATCCGGCAGAGGGAGGGTAATGTAATGGGTATCTTTGATTTCTTAAAAAAGGATGCGGAGGCATACAATCACAGGGGAAATATGTATTACACCGATGGTAACTTCGATAAGGCTATTGATAACTACACCAAAGCCATTGAGCTAAATGACAGATTTACTAATGCATATGCTAACCGGGCTGACGCCTACGCTGCAAGAGGAAACAAAAAAAGAGCTATCGCTGATTATACCAAAGCTATTGAGATAGAATCTGATTTTGCTTTAGCTTTTTTTAACCGCGGTCTGGTTTATCTGAAAATGAACAATAAAGATAAGGCTCTGGCCGACTACAAAAAAGCTGTTGAGTTAAACGATGATTATGCTGATTCGTACTTCAAGCGCATGTACACTCATCATGGACAGGATGAGGATACTAAACACAAGACAGAGGTCAAAGCCAAGAGTGCCGAGACAGTAAAAACATCAGACATAAACTTTACTACAGTTGCAGTAGCTGCCACGGTGGTCATAGTTTTTATTTTATTCATTGTGGTTTTAAGTAAACGCCCTGAGGAGGAAACACAAAAGGAGCCTGTAAAGTACACAAGCAGCGGATGTTCATTTTATGACCGTGATGGTGACGGTACAACTGCTACTGATGATGATAAAGATAAGGCCATAGCCGATTATACCAAAGCGATTGAAGCAGACCCAAAGGATGCAGTTGCGTATTTTTATCGTGCCTCTTTGCTTGAAAGCAAAGGAGACATTGATAAGGCTATCCTTGATTTTACCAGCGCTATAGTTATAAATCCAAAATATGCCGAGGCGTACTTTTATCGTGGTAGTTTCTATATTGAAAAAGGAGACTATGATAAGGCTATCGCTGACTTTACAAAAACCATCGAGCTGGTTGCCGACAGTGCTGAGGCGTACTATTATCGTGCTGAGTCCTATGCTAAGAAAGGGGAAAACGAGAAGGCTGTCGCTGATATGTCGGAGGCGGCACGCCTGGGTTCTAAACTCGCTCAGAAGTATTTACAATCCAAAGGCCTCAAGTGGCCGGACAATGTCACGGCAAAATAGCTGCTGTTTGTTTTTTGAAATTAGTGGTAAGTGTCAGCAATTTCTTTTCCGATGCCATGTCCCAGACTGACACTGTGCCGTCCCATGAGCCGATAACAGCCGTCTTGTCATCAGGACCTAGCACAATGGAAGAGACGGCCACAGGCTGTCCCGAAAAAAGTGTTTTAATTTCCCGTCCCTCCTCAATATCCCATATCCTTATCGCTGCGTCAAAGCTCCCGCCTGTTATCATAACTTTCCCTGAATTGCTTATCGCTATGGTTTTTATATTTGCGGTGTTGCCGGAGAAGGTTTTTATTTCTGCTGCGGTTTTAATATCCCACAGACGCAGAAGATTATCTGTACCGGCTGATACGGCAAAGCGCCCGTCAGGGGTTATGGCTACAGCCACAGTATTATTTCTGATACCGGTAAATGCTCTTAGCTCCCTGGAAGTGCGTATATCCCAGAGCTTCAGCGTATCATTCCTTGCTGCACTTAACAACTGATTACCATCAGGGAGCAAAGCGATTGCATTTATCCGTTCCTTGTGCCCTGTAAAAGCCATTATTTTGTTGCCGGTTGCAATGTCCCACTGCTTAATCGTATTACCGACTATTCCCACCACAGCCTTGCCGTCTGCCGTAACAGTTAAAGAGCTGACAGGTTGAGGGTGGCGGGCAAATTCTTTAACAAGTGTGCCGCTTTTTATCTCTATAAGTTTAATGCTGAAACTGCTCTCTATGATATTATCAGAGCCACCTGAGGCCAACACATACTTACCATCCGGTGTTACGGCTACTGAGTTGACTGCTCCGTCAAACCCGGCAGGTTTAAAGAGGGCTGTCTCAGGCTTGACGTCAACCCCTACTGCGCTTTGTAGTTTATACGCTGTTATGTAACTTTTGCTATCTGTGCTGAACTGATCATAGATGTCTGGGTTTGGCATATTACCGACTACCGGAGTGTTGTGAATTTCTACACTGACAGGGCGATAATACTTTGCATACTGCTTAGGCGGATACAGCGGAACAGGGGTGTCATCGGATACGCACTCAGGCAAAATCCATTGCGGCAGTGTGGTCAAATTAAACATCTCCGGAAACCTGGCGTTAACAACTCTCATACCGGTGTAGTATGCCAGTTGGAATTCCGGGCAGGATACCAGCACGGTATCGCCGGGTGTGCCCTCTTTATTGAGATATTTGACGGTATCTTCCAGCCTGTCTGTTGAATTTGTGAGTATGTAGTTTATTAGTTTAACAATAGTAGCTTTTGACTCATGCACCGCCACCGTCTGCCCTCTTAGAGCTCTGACCGGATAAGCGCTAAACCATGAGATATAATTCGTAAAACACAAAAGACATAATATAATCAGCCTAATCGGCTCGGAGCGGATATAGGTAGTTAATATAAAAACTATTAGAAGCACAGCAACCGGTATAAAATGTACCACATACCTGATATAAACCCACGGGGCAAGCGGCACTATAAGAAGAGTCAGCGACAGAATTAAGACTAATAACAATACAATATCTTTCTCAACCGTTGAAACTCTTTGTGCAGTTGCACAACCGGCTTTTGGGTAATACCTCCTGCACAGGTAATACACCACTGGAATCAGAAGCACCACCAACGGGATAATATGAAAATGAATTTCGATGAAATAATACTTCAATTTGGAAATTGGATTGGAGCCGCCCACAAAACCGGATTGATGCCACGGTTTTGCATATATCAGCCACGGCAGTGCAGCAAGTGCAAGAGCTGTTATACTGATTGAAACGGAGGAAAGCAGCCCATGGTTTCTCTTGCGGCCTAAAATAGCAAAGATTCCCAGTGCTAGGATGTTTCCTGCAAGCACTATATAATTTGTATAAAATTGAATGATAAGGCTTATAGTCAGCACGAAAATACCTTTTGTATTTTTTCCGGTTAAAATAAGATAAATAGCAAAGATAAGATAAACTTCAGCAAAAATAACCAGTGAATAATACCTGCACTGCCGGGCATGGAGAATGAAAAGCTCGGATGTTACCATAAGCGCAACAGCCGCCGCAGCCGCCCCATGGGATTTAAAGAACCGGTATGACAGAAGCGCTGTCATAAACACAGTGCCTAGTGCAATCAATGCAAATGGAAGGCGCCCTGCTCTGTTGCTCTGTCCCAATAGTTTAAAAGAGGCCGCCACAATATACTCATCCAGCCACGGCCTCCATGTAGCAATGTTAGACTTATTCTCTGACACGGCAGGACCATAGAGCGAAATGTAGTTCTTACCGTCATAAACGACAGGCAAGCCATACTTTGTAATATTTACAGCCAAAGCAGCAGTCTCTGTCTCATCCAGCCAGTAGTAGCGTGAATTAAGATTGTAAAACAACATAAATATTGTATAAATACTTATTAGTGCATATAGTAAAATATCCAATAAGCCAATTGCGGTTGTCGAGGTTGATAACTGTTTAGTCATTGCAATTTCCAGTCATAAAGTTATAGTAACAGAGGGGATATTGCAAATGAAAGTAAAACCATGAGGCAATTGTCTATCATGTACGTGTTGCCTATTTTGTTGATATGCCTGATTTCTGTCAGAGCACTTTAGAGAAGCCGTATTTTACAAGTAATGCAGCAAGTTTTTTCAAGTCAAAGGGTTTTGCAATATAATCGTTACAGCCGCCGATGTAATAAGCCTCAAGCACGTCTTTAGGGGAATTCAGGGCGGTTGCCATCACAATTTTAACCTCTTTGTCATATGCAATTCCTATAGTTTTTTCTATTCCTCGAATCCTCTCCAATGCTGTAAAGCCATCCATTTCAGGCATCATAACGTCAAGAAAAACAATATCATACGGTTTATTGTCATCCATGGCACGCATGAACATATCAACTGCCTCAGCACCATTTGCAACGGAGTCCACATTAGTAGCATAACTTTCCAGAAATTGCTGTAATAATGAGCAGATTGCAAAATCATCTTCAGCTATTAAAATTCTCATAGGCGCTCCTCCATGCCTCTTTTTCCTGCACACACTCATTAAAGAGGCAACCAGTCAGGTGAAAAGCTATTTGAAGGTAATTATAACAAACACACAAGAAGCAAAGCAACAATTCGAATTGCAAAAAATTATGTACACAGTTTATTCTTAGCCATATTGATAAAGAAACAGGCGTTTTGTTAGAATTACCTGTTACATGAGCGAAAATATAAATAATAACAGGCCATGTGCTTTGATAACCGGAAGTTCCCGTGGAATAGGGAAAGCCATAGCACGGAGGTTTGCAGAAAATGATGCAGACGTGACCGTCAATTATTCCCGTGAGGGTGGGAAGTCTGAAGTGGCGGCCAGGGCGCTTGTTGAAGAATTTAAATCTCTGGGGGTGAATGCAGTTTCAATAAAAGCAGATATTTCAAAAAAAGACGAGGTGAAGTATCTTGTTGAAGAGACAGTTAAGCATTCAGGCCGGCTCGATTATCTTATTTTAAATGCTGCTAAGGCTCCATTTAAACCCATTGAAAAGCTCTTTGAAAGGGAGCTAAACGATCTTCTCAGGATAAACTACATGGGTAACATTTTTTGCGTACAAGAGGCACTGCCGCATCTGGTGAAAACCAGCGGAAAGATAGTCTTCATATCGAGCCTTGGCAGCAAGTACTATAACCCCAGCTATCCCCTGGGCAGCATGAAAGCTGCAATGGAGGCTGTTGTGCGGGACTTATCTGAGACACTTTCCGGTAAGGGAATATCTGTAAACGCTGTATCAGGTGGAATTGTAAAAACCGATTCTTTTAAAGTGCTACGGCAGTATGTGGAGGGGTTAGACAAGATGCCGGAATCGTTTTTTGTTACCCCCGAGGAAATCGCCGATGTTGTGTTCTTTCTCTGCTCAGACATGAGTCGTGGTATTATGGGACAAACCATAGTGGTTGACCGCGGAATGAGTAACAGCCTGTACAGAAACTTTACAAAGTAAAAAAAACATATAAATATCAGTACAAGGAGGCGACCTGATGAAACAAAACCTTATACCTTTTGAAAGGGTAATAGAGGAAATGAAAACAGCAATATCGGACACTCTGACGATAGACAAAGACACGATAGCACCGGATAGTTCTCTAATTAAAGACCTTGGGGCGGAGTCACTGGATTTCCTTGATATAAATTACCGCCTTGAGCAGGCATTTGGCATAAAAATGGCACGGCATTTCATAATTGAGCATATTGAGGAGATGTTTGGAGAGGGCACTGCGGTTGACTCAAACGGCCAACTGACGGAAACAGCTGTTAAATTAATGAAAATACGGCTCTCCAGTGGTGATGAATCAGGCGGGAGTTTTGAGCTCACACCCGGTATGGATATGGATGCCCTTCCTGCAATGTTGACTGTAAAGTCTATGTCACGGGCAGTTACAGATATTTTGGATTCCCTGCCTGAGAGCTGCCCTGTCTGTGGTGCGTCAAACTGGAAGACTGAGGACGGCACACATGTAATTTGTGGGGGTTGCAACGCTGAGGCGCCTTATGAAAATGGTGATGACCTGATTAAAAATTGGCTTGAAAGAACTCAACATGAACATAACATTGTTAATACATAAATGAAAGCAGCTTCATACACACGACGGGTAGTTGTTACCGGTTACGGCATGGTAACTCCCCTTGGGGTCAATGCTGATGAGACTTTTGAAAGAGCACGGAAGGGCTCCTCCGGTATAAGGGAGATCACTAACTTTGACACAAGGGGGCTTCCCTGTAAAGTTGGCGGTGAGGTTGATGCCTCATGGGATATCCGTATTGAAGAGATAAACAGTGATATAGATGTAAAACGTCTTGAGAAATATGTGACAAGGGGCAGCAGGTTTATGATAGGAGCAACGGATGAGGCTTTAAAGAGAGCCGGACTAAGTGCCGCGGCCCTGCCTGAAACCACCGGTGTCTCACTTGGCTTCCACGGAGAGAACCCCACGGTTGACGACATGGTGTTTCTTCACAGGTTCTATGACGGCAAAGGAGGATGGGACATAGAAGGGCTCAGAAGCAGAGGCGGCTATTCGTATTTCAACTTTTTCAGGCGAAAATCTGATGTGGGTTCAACGTTACTTTCCGCCCTTTTTAACTGTAAGGGGCCCAATTTAGCAATAGCAAGCGCATGTGCCGCAGGCTCTCAGGCTATAGGAGAGGCATATTGTCTTATAAAGTCCGGCTACACGGATACTATGATAGCCGGAGGGTGTGAGTCTTCCCTGAATTTCACAGGTTTTATCGGATTTGTTCTTATAAAAGCACTGGTTGAGAAGTATGCATCTCCGGATAAAGCCTCGCGGCCTTTTGACAGAAAGAGAAACGGTTTTGTAATGTCTGAGGGTGCAGGGGCGGTTATTTTGGAAGAGCTCACTCATGCTCAAAAGCGTGGCGCTACAGTATATGGAGAAATTAAGGGCTACGGCTCCTCAGCCGATGCCTACAGGATAACGGATATGCACCCAAAAGGAGAGGGTGCAGTTATCGCCATGAGAGCAGCTATGGAAGATGCCTCTCTTACACCATCTGAAATCGGATATATAAACGCTCACGGTACATCCACTTTACAAAATGATGCTACGGAAACTTTGGCGATTAAAGAACTGCTGGGTCCTGTTGCTTATGAGATACCTGTAAGTTCAAATAAATCTATGCTTGGCCACACAATAGCCGCCGCCGGCGCCATAGAGTGTATCCTGAGTATTATGGGTATAAATAACTCCGTCATACTCCCAACGATTAATCATGAATTCCCTGACCCTAAATGCGACCTTAATTACATCCCAAATACGGCCTTAAACCAACCCCACGACAACGTACTGTCTAATTCCTTCGGCTTCGGCGGCCAAAACGCCTGCTTGTGTATCAGTAAAGTTGATTAGAAAGGAAAAAAGAGAGAGTAAGATACACACATGTTAGCCTAAAAAGACCACTATAACTACTACAAATCCAAAAAAAGGCTTTACCTGTCAGCAGTTTTAATATTACAATAGTGTTGTTTGAGCCGGACTTACGCAGCTTACACAAAAATTTTTTAAACATATTATTTAAGCAGGGGGGGACAGATATGGGTACTGATTTAAAAAGACAAACCGTTTTAGTAGTTGACGATACACCCGATAATATTGAAATTATAAACGGGCTGCTTAGTCCTTACTATCAAATCAAGGTGGCACTCAACGGTGAGAAGGCTTTGAAAATAGCTATATCGCAAAATCCCCCTGACTTGATATTACTCGATATAATGATGCCCGGTATGGATGGTTATGAGGTGTGTAGAAGGCTTAAGGCAAATCTCACTACAAAAGCCATTCCGGTTATCTTTCTGACTGCCAAAACCGAGGTCGAGGACGAAACCAGAGGATTCGAAGTCGGCGCCGTTGATTACATAATGAAGCCGATTAGCCCCCCAATAGTGCTTGCAAGAGTAAGAACGCAACTTGCCCTGTACGACCAAAACAGAGTACTGGAAGAAAAAGTACAACAGCGAACCGTTGAAATTCACTTAACCCGTATAGAAATAATACGAAGGTTGGGCAGAGCTGCCGAATTCAAAGACAATGAGACCGGCCTGCATGTAATTCGTATGAGTTTTTACTCAAAACTCATTGCAATGAGCCATGGCCTCAGCAATATGGCTGCTGAGATGATATATCAGGCTGCACCTATGCACGACATCGGAAAGATTGGCATCCCTGATACAATCCTTCAAAAACCTGCCAAGCTTGATGAGAAGGAGTGGGAAATAATGAGAAAACATCCTGTCATAGGGGCAACAATTATTGGTATGCACGCCTCAGAGCTGCTGGAGACGGCAAGGGTTGTCTCCCTCACTCACCACGAAAAGTGGGATGGCTCAGGGTACCCAAATGGCATTATGGAGGAGGATATCCCTATAGAGGGCCGAATCATTGCTATTGCAGACGTCTTTGACGCATTAACATCTAAAAGACCATACAAAGAGCCCTGGCCTGTAGAAAAAGCGGTTGAACTGATAAAGAGCGAAAAGGGTAAGCACTTTGACCCTGACCTTGTGGATGCCTTCGTAAACGTTTTACCTGAATTAATTAAAATTAAAGAAAACTATGTAGAGCAACACACGTAGAATAACATGTTTCAAAGGTTTAATAATATTACTATCCGTAGAAAGATTATGGTGGGGTTTATTTTGCTCTTTTGTGCCATGATTGCTTTTGGAGTATTTAACTTCATGCAGTTTCATGACATGGCAGGTACTCTGGAAAATCTCTATGAACATCCCTTTACTACTACCAATGCACTGCTTGAGGCAAACGTTGAGCTTGTTGACGCAAGGAGAATACTCAGAGGCATTATCATGGAACGCGATAAAACCAGGATTGAACAGTTGACACGGGAGATGCGCAAATATGAGGCGGATTTTCAGAATCATATTGCTATTGCACAAAAAAGCTTCTATGGTGATAAAAAACCTATTAGTGAACTTCTGCAATTGTTTCAGCAGTGGCAAGTTTACAAGGAAGAGCAACTGCGGCTGGCAAATGCCGGCGACTTTGAGGCCGCATGGCAACGCTCCATGGATACCGCTTCCAACCCAAGTGTAGAACTGGTTACACATCTGGAGAGCGTTATAGAGCAATCACGCTCATTTGCAGCAAAATTCTATAAAAACTCACAGACAAACTACCGCAATGCCTTGACAAAAAATCTTGCATTTCTTATTGTTCTGCTTATTATAATCGGAGCAACATCACTTATGATGGCACGCTCGATATCGATTCCATTGCTTGATTTGCGTAATAGCATCCGTAAGGTATCGGAGGGAGAATTGGACTCTGAGGCTCCATATCAGAACTATAATAATGAAATTGGAGAGATCGGACGTGCTATCGAAATCCTTCGTCATGTTGCCCGCAAGCAGGAGTCTTTCATCAAGAGCAGGGCCCTTGTGGCTGAGATTGCACAATCCCTGCAAACATGCTCCACCTTTAAAGACCTGGGAAACACACTGACATCCAAACTGGCCTCTATAATGGGGTTAGTTTACGGAGCTTTCTATATATACGACAAGGAGCACGTACACCTCAGACGAACCGGCGGTTATGCTTGTGATGATTCAATACACACAGACCACTTTTCAATGGGACAGGGATTGGTAGGTCAGGCTGCGTTTGATAAAAAAACTATTTCCCTGATTATTCCCTCTCAGGACCACATTAATACAACCCTTGGGCTTGGGAAACTAAACCTCCACAGTGTCATGATTGTACCAGTGGTGCAAGGCGATAGCGTACTTGCTGTGGTAGAACTGGGGGCGATAGAGCACTTTAGCAATGACAAGACTGCCCTTCTTGAGGCCATTGTGCCGATAGTAGCTATGAACATAGAGATACTCTCCGGTATTGTTGAAACACAACGTCTTCTGCAGGTGAGTCAGGCACAGTCACAGGCCCTTGCCGCATCAGAGCAGCAACTGATAGCCCGCCGTGACGAACTTGAGGACAATAACAATCGCCTTGCCGAGCAGGCACGCATTCTTGAGGAACAAACCGAGGAGCTGGAAAACCAAAAAACAGCGCTTTTGCAGCAAAGCCGCGAGCTTCAGGCAAGCAGAGAAACCCTCGCACAAACAGAGGAGTTAAGCCGTCTGATACTAGGCTCTGTTAACGATGGCATCATAGGACTTGATACCGTGGGTTCAATAACTTTTATCAACAGCTCCGGTGCAAAGATGCTGGGGTTTTCAGCTAAGGAACTCAAAGGTAAGATGATGCATCAACTGGTTCATTATGCCCGTCCTGACGGCTCAGATTTTCCACAAGAAGAATGTCCTATGTATTTGACCTCAAAAGACGGCATACTAAGAAATGTTGACAATGAGGTGCTATGGCATAAAGACGGCTCATCTTTCCCTGCAGAATATGCCACAACACCAATCTTTAAAAACAATGAACTGGTTGGTATTGTGGTGGTTTTCAGAGACATCACCGAGCGTAAACGCGCAGAGGCTGAGCTAAGACGTGCTTTGGAAATTGCCGAGGAAGCGACAAAGATGAAATCCGACTTTCTGGCCAATATGAGCCATGAGATACGAACTCCTATGAATGCCATTATTGGCATGACCCATCTTGCGCTTCAAACTGAGCTTAACACCAAACAGCGCAACTATATGGAAAAAGTTGACACTGCGGCTAAGAATCTGCTCGGCATAATTAACGACATACTGGACTTCTCAAAAATAGAGGCCGGTAAACTGAATTTTGAGACTACAGACTTCGACCTCCAGGACGTTATGGAGCACCTTGCCGACCTCTCTGTAATAAAGGCTCAGGATAAGGGGCTGGAGCTGCTTTTTAACATTGCTACAGACGTCCCCACCGCCCTTGTCGGAGACCCGCTGCGCTTAGGGCAGGTCATGGTTAATCTGGTAAATAATGCGATAAAGTTTACTGAAAAAGGTGAGGTTACGGTTGTTATAAAGTGCGTAGCAACTGAAGTGGATGCAGTTACGTTACGTTTTGAAATCAGGGACAGCGGGATAGGATTAACGGAGGAGCAGCAAAAGAAACTGTTTAGCGCTTTTTCTCAGGCAGACGCATCCACTACCCGCAAGTACGGCGGTACAGGGTTAGGGTTAACCATAAGCAAGCGTTTGGTTGAGATGATGGGTGGTGAGATTGGAGTGGAAAGCAAGGCAGGCGTGGGCAGCACGTTTTATTTTACGGCAAAATTCGCTCTGCAGCCGGTGCAAAGACAGCTTACCCTCTCCACTTCCGATGTAAGCGGGCTGCGTATATTGGTAGTAGATGATAATGCAAGTGCACGGGAGATATTTCTCTCAATGTTGATTTCACTTAAATTTGACGCTAAAGCCGTTGGCAGCGGAATGGAAGCAATAAAGGAACTCAGGGAGTCCATGCTAAGCGGTAAACCATACGGTCTTGTGCTTATGGACTGGCATATGCCGCAGATGGATGGCCTGGAGACAATCCGAAATATTCGCTCGGATAATGAATTGGCGCATACTGCCGCCTTTATAATGGTGACGGCCTATAGCCGTGACGAATTATTACAGCAGGCACAGGATGTACATTTAAACGGATTGTTGGTTAAACCTGTAAGTCCTTCTACACTGCTTGATACCATCCTGACGGCCTTAGGTAAAGAGGTTGTACATCGCCCGCACAAACAGCAGAAAAAGGCGGACTACATGGAGGCGGAACAGTCTCTGCGGGGAGCATATGTGTTGCTTGTTGAGGACAACGAGGTCAACCGTGAGCTGGCTACTGAGATATTAACCGAGGCGGGGCTTAGCATAGATATTGCAGTAAATGGCGTGGAAGCGTTAGAGAAAATCAGGCAAACCAACTATGACGGCATACTGATGGATTGCCAGATGCCGGTTATGGACGGCTTTGAGTGCTCACAAAAAATACGTCAGGATAGCCGATATAATGAATTACCCATCATAGCGATGACTGCTAATGCTATGGAGGGAGACCGGCAGAGGTGTATTGACCACGGCATGAACGACCACGTAGTCAAGCCTATAGATGTAGGGCAGCTCTTTAGTACGATGGCACGCTGGATAAGACCAAAGACACAGGCAGAGCCGGCAGCAGGCGTTACTGGATGTCATCGCCGTGAAAATGGCAATCAAGGTCCCTTAAAGAGGACTTTGAAAGACTGGATTCCCGATCGGAGCCGGCAATGACAGATAAAATATCTTTTAAAAACAAACAAATGAAAATAATTTCTTATGAGGCTGTACAATGACGGTGGTATATAGAAATTGTCTTTCAATATTTTTAGCAGCCTTTCTTGTGTTTACATCCTGTGTGACGCTGCTGGTTGCGGCTCCTGAGCTCTTTGCACAGAGCGGTAACACAAAAGTTGAATTGACAGCGGAGGAAAGGGGATTTCTTAAAGGCAAGCAGTTCCGTCTTGGGATAGACAGCAGCAGACCACCCTTTGAATTTATAGACGAAAAGGGACATTATAAGGGTATGAGTGCCGAGTTTATTTTGGAGCTGGCAAGGCGTCTTGATCTTGACATAATTGTTCAAAAAGACATGAAGTGGAAGGAAGCAGTTGAGAGCACAAAGACAGGAGGGGTTGATATTATTCCAAAGATAACGCCTTCTGATGAACGCAGAAAGTTCTTGCTTTTCACCAAACCCTACACTACCAATCCATCCGTAATAGTGGCGCAGCATGACAGAAAGATAAATGGGCTGTCTGATCTTAATGGACTTAAAACAGGTGTGGTTAAAGGATTAATAATAGAGAGTCGCCTTAAGACTGAGCATCCTGAGTTATCCCTTGTGCAGTTGCCGGATGTGGAGACAGCCCTCAGGGAGCTTTCAACCGGCAATATAGACGCTCTCATTGATAACCTTGGCACAGTGGCCTATAATATTGACAAGATTGGGCTTTCAAATCTGGAGATTGTATCTCCAACCCCATACACTCATGACTTAGCCGTCGGCGTAAGAAAAGATATGCCACTGCTTGCCTCAGCCCTTGACAAGGCGCTTCAGAGCATGACGGAACAAGAAAAAAGACAAATCAAAGATCGTTGGGTTGCCGTCAAAGTTCAAACCGGTATTAACTGGAGAAAGCTCTGGCCTGTAGCCCTTGCCATAACCTGCCTTATAATTTTCTTTATACTGTGGAACAGACAATTAAGAAATGCAGTGCTGCAACGTAAACATGCCGAGGCGGAGCTTAAAAAATATACTGAAAGTCTTGAACGAAGCTCTCTTATAAAGTCTGAGGTAGCGGCAATCTCCGCCGACATTCAGAGTTCGCAGTCTTTAGAGGAGATGTCGGAGAAACTCTTGTCTCACATTACCCCATTGATAAATGCCGATTATGGGGTACTTTACGTTTATTACAAGGATGAGGGATTATTTAAGGCGGCAGGCAGCTACGGTTACGAGCGTGACCTAAGCGGCGGTTCCTTTGCTCCGGGCCAGGGTTTTGTCGGCCAGTGTGCTTTAGACAAGCTGCCCATAAATATAGACGCTCCGGCAAAGGACTATATTAATATTACCTGTGGGTTTGGTAAGTTAAGCCCTGTGTGCGTCACAATTCAGCCTGTGATACACAGTGGCACAGTGACCGGAGTTATTGAGCTGGCAGGACTAAGTCCATTTGTTCCGGATTATCAATTTATAATAGATGAGCTTATGCCTGTGGTAGCAATGAACCTTGTAATTATTGAACGAAACCTAAACACTCAACGTCTTATGGAACTGACCAACAAGCAGAAGGAACAGTATCAGGCGCTTTTTGAATTTATGCAGGATGCAGTTATGACCCTTGCCCCGCCTCAGTGGATGTTTACATCGGCCAACCCTGCTACGCTGAAACTTTTCAGAGTGCAGTCTGAGGAGGAGTTTGTTAAATTGGGACCGTGGAACCTTTCACCGGAATATCAACCGAATGGGCAGCTCTCATCTCTAAAAGCCCAACAGGCCATAATGCTGGCTATGGAGCTGGGATATCACTTCTTTGAGTGGACACACACAACGATTGACGGCACAAGTTTTCCAGCAACCGTTATGTTAACGAGGGTGGAATTAGGCGATTCGGTATTTCTTCAGGCAACAGTCCGGGATATAACTGAGCAAAAGAGGATGGCTGAGGAGCTGCAACGCTTAAGAGAGCAACTGAAACAGTCTGGTAGTTCAGGACAGTGTAATAGTGAAGGAGAAATAAAATGAGTAGTCAACCGCTTTTTCTAATTGTTGACGATTACGACCAAATGCGCAGTATTATTATAAGTAATCTCAAAACGCTTGGTTTTACCAATATGATTACAGCTCAAAACGGAGAGGACGCAATAAAGAAGTTAAGCAGTAATCCTGTCAACATAATTCTTTCTGATTGGAATATGCCTCAGATGACAGGCCTTGAATTGCTCACATGGGTTCGTAAGGACAAGAAACACCAATTCACTCCGTTTATTATGATTACGGCGGAGGTAGATCGTCAGCAGGTGGAAAAGGCTATCGCAAGTGGAGTGAGTGACTTTATACTAAAACCTTTTTCTAGTGGAATTCTGTCTGAGAAGATCAGGAAAAATCTCCAACGCACTACTTTAAAACAACCTGTACCTACCGTTAAACAACCACAACAAACAAAGGAGGCTGGTCCTTTTGACAATTCAGCCGGCCCTGAGTTGGAGATAAAACCGGACAGAACTCTTACCGTCCTTGCCGTAGATGATGTGCCGGATAACTTAACGCTCATCTCAGGTCTTTTGCAGAATGAGTACCGTGTGAAGGTTGCTCCAAATGGGCAACGGGCTATAAAGATATGTAAATCGCCGGATAAGCCCGACCTTGTGCTTCTGGATGTTATGATGCCTGATATGGACGGATTTGACGTAATAAAAGCTCTTAAAGCAGACGAGGAGACCTCTGACATTCCGGTTATATTTTTCACTGCAATGGATGACCCGGAAAACATTGTTAGGGGACTGGAGGCTGGTGCTGTTGACTATGTAACCAAGCCAATTAAACCAACCGTTTTACGGGCACGGGTACGAAATTTTTTACGTTATCACCGTGGTTATGAGGAACTTAAAAACACCATAGACACAATGATGGAAAACTCAAGGCTCCGTGATGACGTAGAGCATATAGTGCGCCACGATATGAAAAGTCCCCTTGCCGCTATAATTGGAACAATAAACAGTGTTGGCAAGCATGAAAACATAACTTCCGAGCAATTAAAAACTATCGAGGACCTCTCTTACACGCTGCTTAACATGGTAAATCTATCCACGGACCTTTACAAGATAGAAACCGGACGTTATCAGTTAAATGCAAAACCAATTGATATTGTCAGATTGGCTGAGAAGGTAGTAGAAGAGATCCGGCTTGGATTTTCAACGAAAAACGTAAAGATAAACACAAAAATAACGGTTGCTGGAGAGATATCCGCTCTTGGTGATGAGCTCTTGTGTTATTCGATGCTTCATAACCTTACAAAGAATGCAGCAGAGGCGGCGCCTGCCGGTAGTGCGGTATTTGTTACCGTAGACGGCGGAGAGAAGAATATAAAAGTTGCGATAAAAAATCTCGGAGTGGTACCGGAGTCAATCCGGGATAATTTTTTTGACAAATTTGTGACAATGGGAAAGAGCGGAGGCACAGGTTTAGGGACGTACTCGGCACGCTTAATTGCTGAGGCGCAAAACGGTGGCATCTCAATGCAGACCTCTGAAGATACCGGCACAATAATAGAAGTCACGCTGCCCGCATCCGGCTTTATTACTGCTGCATAGTATTAATTAATAAGGGTGTAGTATAATGACCATGAGAGTAAAGGTGAACTGGCGGCGTTGTATCAACATAATGGGCTGTTCCGGCATTAATTAGGCAGCGGCAATTAAAAATTTTTACATGGGGGCAGTATTGTCTAAAACCGTATGATTGGGTGAAGAGACCTCCCCTGAAACAAGGAGAGTTTAATTTTTAGTATATTAACAGATATCGGTTTATTTGATGAAAAGGTTTTTTATGCAATAAATGCAGGGCTGAAAAATAACTTTTTTGATTCGATTATGCCTTTTATTACCTCAAAGGGTTATATTTTCCTTATCATTTACACAGTCTTAATTCTTGCAGTTAAAATCAGAAGGGACTCGGAGATGCATGTCACTTTTGATGTCAGAGCATTTATTGAAATACTGTTAATTCCGTTGTTAACTTTTATTGTTGCCGACTGGCTTAGTAATACAATGAAGATATTTATAGAGAGGGTAAGACCGTGTAATGTTCTTAAAGGAGTAAATCTGCTTGCCGGCTGCACAGCATCGTTTTCTTTTCCGTCTGGACATGCAGCTAACTCCTGTTCTTATGCTATTTCTCTGGTTTATTTTCTATCAAGCCACTTCAGAAAACGTTGGCTGCTGCCGCCATTAATAACAGCTGCTCTGATTTCATTTTCAAGAGTTTATGTGGGAGTTCACTATCCATCAGATGTTGCCGGGGGGGGCGTATTTGCCCTCATTATTTCTTTTGCGGTTATCTTGTTATACCGTGCCTCAAGAAATTCACATAAGAAGTCACCATATGAGGCAATCCTGTATTACTCTCTTTTAGTTATAAGTATATTCAGGGTTTATTACATAACAGCCGGTCCGCTTGATTTAAGCGCGGATGAGGCTTTGTACTGGGACTGTAGCAGACGCCCTGAGCTTAGTTACTACTCAAAGGGACCGTTTGTTATGTACGTGATGTATGTGTTTACTCATGTGTTAGGTGTAAATGTTTTAGCTCTGCGGCTGCCTGCAGTGCTGTTTACCGCCCTTAGCAGTATTTATATCTTCAAACTTGCCCGGCTTATTTATGGACAGGAGAGCGGAAACAATTGTGAGCAAAAATTTTACGAAAAAAACGACTTTATCGGTCTCTCCTCAGCCCTTATTTTTCAGTTCTTACCTCTGTATGCCACTTATGGAGTTGTCTTTACAATAGACCCGCCGTTTGTGTTTTTTTGGATAATCTCTTTGTACCTGACATACAAGGGAGCCGTAGAGGGACAGGGTGGTTATATCCTCTGGATTTTACTTGGCTTTTGCGTGGGACTGGGGCTGTTATCAAAATATACAATGGCACTTTTTTACGGCTGTGCTTTGTTGTTTTTCGTATTTTCAGATACTAAGCTGAGAAATATTTTAAAAACAGTAAAACCATATATTGCACTAATCATAAGCCTTGCCGTTTTTAGCCCTGTGATTATATGGAACTGGCAGCACAACTGGGTAACACTGAGGCATACCGCAGGACACGCCCATGTGGCGGATGGCCTGATAATATCTCCGGTTAAGTTTTTTGAGTTTATAGGCTCTCAGTTGGGGGTTGTAACCCCTGTGATTTTAGTGCTGATGATTATCGCAGTCATAAGACTTTATAAGGTACAGAGAGGTAATGAGAGCGGATTTCTTTTTTGGTTTTCCGCTCCTGTGTTAGTGTTTTTTTTAATCAAAAGCATACAGGGTAAGGTGCAGGCAAACTGGCCTATGACCGGCTACATAACGGCATTAATAGCATTTAGCCGGTACTATTTATATAAAGCACAAGGGCAGCCCTTCATGATGGAATTTAAACACACGCGCAGGAGCGTTAAAGCGGCCCTGATAGTGGCTGTTGTTGTAACTGCTCTGAGTCATTACCCGCAGGTATTGAGACTTCCCGTTGATATTGACCCCACAGCCCGATTGCGCGGTTGGAGACAACTAGGTCCTGAGGTGGCCACCGCCTATAGAGAATTAAAAAAAGCAGGAGGTGAAATTCTTGTTTTTTCGGATAAATATCAGGTGGCAGCCGAGCTTGCTTTTTATGTTAAGGGAAACCCTGTTGTTTACTGTGTGGCTTTAGGCAGACGAATGAATGAGTATGACATGTGGCCCGGAATAAATGATGCGGCTGCTAAATTAAGAGCGTTAAACGGCAAAGTAAGAATAAACATCCTCTTCGTTACAGACACCTCAGGCACAATTCATCCTGTTGTGGCACAATCGTCTGACAACTGTGAGCAGGCACTTTTTAACGTCACTGAGCGTGGACAAATTCTCAGGACTTATTCTATATTTAAGTGTTATGGTTTTAGGGAAGTAAAAGATATGCGGCCTGATAATTTTTAAGAAAGAAGAAATTAAGGATTAGGGAGGGATAGATTTGCAAATAGGAATGATTGGAACCGGCTATGTAGGGTTAGTGACCGGAGCGTGTTTTTCAGAGTTTGGGGTAACAGTAAAGTGTGTTGATAAGGACAGTAAAAAAATAGAGTCATTAAACAGAGGTGATATACCGTTTTATGAGCCCGGGCTTCAGGACCTGGTAAGCAGAAATGTTAAACAGAGACGGCTTTCCTTTAGCACCGATATATCTGACGCAGTGCGGAACTCTCAAGCTGTATTTATTGCAGTAGGGACGCCCCCTAACGAAGATGGCACAGCAGACCTGTCACATGTATTTGCCGTAGCAAGGTCTATAGCTGAGCATATAAACAATTACAAGGTTATTGTTACAAAAAGCACTGTGCCTGTAGGAACCGGTAAGAAGGTAAAAGATATCGTAGCAAGTGTTACGGGTGATAAGGCAGACTTTGATGTGGTGTCAAATCCTGAGTTTTTACGGGAAGGAGCGGCCATAGAGGACTTTATGCGCCCTGACAGGATAGTAATAGGGGCAGAGACACAACGGGCTATAGCGGTCATGAAGGAACTCTACGGTCCTCTTTATTTAATAGAAACTCCCTTTGTTATAACAAACATTGAGACAGCGGAGTTGATAAAATATGCTGCAAACGCTTTTTTGGCAACTAAAATATCGTTTATAAACGAAATTGCAAATCTCTGTGATAAGGTTAATGCCGATGTCCACGACGTGGCAAGAGCTATGGGACTTGACGGCAGAATTGGAAAGAAGTTTTTACATCCCGGACCTGGATTTGGTGGTTCGTGTTTTCCAAAAGATACACGGGCACTGCTGAGTATTGCCAACGATAGCGGCGTTAACCTTGATGTCGTAGCCGCTACCATTAAGGCAAACTACACTCAGCGTGATATAATGTTAGATAAAATCATTAGCACCATGGGAGATGTCAGCAATAAGACTATAGCTTTTCTTGGACTGGCGTTCAAACCCAATACGGATGACTTAAGAGAAGCTCCGGCACTTTATTTAATCGGTGAATTATTAAAAAAAGGGGCAAAAATAAGAGCTTACGATCCTGCTGCGATTGAAAATGCTAAAGCTGAGTATCCGGATATTTACTACGGCAGTGACGGTTACGACACTATCAAAGGAGCAGATGCCACCGTTCTTACTACCGAGTGGAACCAATTCAGAAACCTCGACTTAAAGTGCATAAAAGAGCTTATGGCCGGCCCCTACTTTTTCGATTTGAGAAATGTTTACGAGCCTAAAAAGTTAACAGAACAAGGGTTTATCCATTTTTCAGTCGGCAGAAGGTAAGCAAATTTTTAGAAACTGGCTCTTTATTGAATCGTGTGGGTAAAAAAGGAATAAGCCCCTGTTGTCTTGCAACTGAAGTTCAGCGTTAGAAGTGGCTCTAAGCGGAAAATAAAATGGATACGTCAAGCCCTACGGCAACTTGCGTCATCATCGCCGATTATCGGAGCCGTAGTCCAATCGGCAACAATACGATTATATTTTAACTCTTTATACCAAGTAGCGTCCATATAGGTAATTTAAGATAAGGGAAGTTAGTCATAGAAGTGAGTCTGTCATGGTCGTCATATATATCATTCAGAGCAGAGCAAAGCGTATCTTCAAGTCTGTCAAGGGATTTAAAAGCGATATTATGTAGATATTTTTCTCTCACCTTTTCCCACAAATATTTCATTTATGTTCATTCGCTAAAATATTCATAATGTCCTTTTGAAGTGCAGGAAGTTTATCTTTGATAATCTCCCACATAATATCATAATCTATTCCAAAATACTCGTGGGCAAGTATATTTCTGAAATCGGTTATTTTACGCCACGAAATAAACGGATATTTCTCAATTATGTCTGAAGGTACTTTGCTTGCTGCCTCTCCTATTATCTCAAAATTCCTAATTATTGCATCTATACGCATTTCGTCCTGTAAAAAGTTTTCATAAGAGATATCTCCGACATATTTTGTAATTTTTTTGCTTGCGGCAAGTATATCTTCAAGGTACAACCAATAATTTCTATGCATAAGTTATTTCACTTAAGATACTTTCTTTAAGTTGTGGTCGTAGCGCATGAACCGTTACTAAATCCACCTTCCTGCAAAAAAGGTCTTCAAGGAAAAACTTGAGTTCCATAAAATTGTCAAAGTTTTTCGCTCCCTCATTAAAATCAACAAGAATATCTATATCACTATGCTCACTCTCATCTCCACGGGAAAAGGAGCCAAAGATACCGATTTTTCTGACACCATATTTTTGATTTATTGTTTGTTCATGTTTTTTTAATATTTCAATAGCACTCATTGTTCATCACCTTAATTTCCGATATTACATACTATTTGTTATTTTGCCATGGGTAATTATTTTATAATTCAACTCCCCATAAACGATGATATCCATACTTACATCTTCCTTCATTATAACACATCATCCAATTTCATTGTTGATGTTTATAGTTCACTAAGCCAAACATCATGTATATTACAAACTTTATCGTAAGTTATGGTTGATGATTAAATTGAAAAGTTTTGCAGAATTTTTTCGGCATCGTTCCAATTTTATGTAGTGCGCCAGGGTGTAAACCTATATGAAATATATCGGGGCGAGAGGATTCGAACCTCCGGCCCCCTGCTCCCAAGGCAGGTGCGCTAACCAGACTGCGCTACGCCCCGATAAGGACTTTATAAATTAATTCATTTTATGTTAAAATGTCAAATGTTGTTTAAATTGTTTTTATACTCCGGTACTTAATTGCAATTAGTAGTTTTAAACTGTAATACATAATTAAAAGAGTGATAATTAAACACTAAAAACAACGTGATAATGGGGGCAGGGGGCTGGCTCCCTTGCGTGAAGGGATTCTAAAGGAGAGTGAGACTCTCCCCTTAGGCTATTCTCTTTGAATATACTATGCTGAAATATTTGTCAATATTAACAAGGGGGAATATCTCCGCACTTGCAGCTGCTTTAGGCGGGGCAGTACTCTTTATCTCTGTGGTGCTTATCATCAGGGATGCCGTCACATTTATTTCTAAAAATTCCACCCTGCCTGAGATCAATATTAACACAGTCGAAAAAGCCACACCCAAAGAATTAGCCGATTATGCTCCAATTGTTGAAACAAACGCCTTTGGTCTCAAAGATTTAAAATTTACTCCTATTGTGCCGTCCAAAGGAGCTAAGTCCGTCTCCAACATGTCTAATTACAAACTCATGGGGATTATTTCCGGTGATAAAGGAACCGGCTATGCCATATTTGAAGATGATAAGGGTAAGCAGGAAATCTTCAGGACAGGACAGAAGGTTGCTGAGGGGCTCACCCTTAAAGACGTCTCACACAGGGATGCTGTCTTTTCAGACGGCTCAAGGCTGCCTCTGTCCGATATGCCCACAGCTATAAACAAAGAGCCACAGAGCGCTGCAACAGCCCTGGGAAAAAAAATAGATACCTCTAATTACGTACTTGACAGTGGAAAGGTTCAACAGGCTCTTGAAAACCCTAAGCAGCTTATGACCGAGGCACGCCTCCAACCAAACCTTGTAAACGGCAAACAGACAGGGTTCATTCTCAAAGAGGTTAAACCAGGAGGCATCTACGACACCCTTGGTATTAAAAACGGTGATGTACTTTTAAAAATAAACAACTACGACATAACAGATCCGGAGGCTGCCCTTCAGGCTTTCACAGCCCTCAGGGGCGTAAGTGAAATTCACCTCGATATTATTCGCGGTGGAAATAAAATGACACTTAACTACAGTATTATGTGATGGTGAGGTTTTATGACTATGGCTAAGAAATTATTTTTAGGTTTGGTGCTCCTTATTTTTGTTTTAACTTTTTTTCAAACGGCAGTGGCTGAAGAGGAAAAAATTACGTTTAACTTTGTCGGCGCCGACCTTCCTGCCATTGCAAAGTTTGTCAGCGATCTGACCGGTAAAAACATTATTTTCGATGACCAGTTTAAAGGTAAAATAACAATTGTCGCACCGGCTCCGATTTATAAGTCCGAGGCATTTAAACTCTTTACCTCTGTGCTTGAACTAAAAGGTTTTACCGTTATCCCCGCAGGTACAAACACTTATAAAATTATTACAACAGCTGAGGCTAAACAAAAAGGAGTTGAGGTCTCTACAACTAAAATCCTCAATGAAAATTACATTGCGAGGCTGATTCAGTTGGAAAATATATCGGTTGAAGACGCAGTTAAATTACTTAGACCTATTATGTCAAAAGAGGGCCACGTGTCGGAATTTACCCCGAGAAATATGATTTTAGTTATTGATTCCGGTTCAAATCTTGAAAAAATTCTGAAAATAATAAAAAGTATAGACAGACCATCCCCGGAGGAAGTACCCGATATTGTGTATCTTAAAAACGCAAATTCTGAAACCCTTGCCAAGACTATTAACGAGGGATTAAAGAGGGGGCAGTCAAGACCCCCTGTTGCCAAAAGGGGCGACTATGAGGAACCATATGTAGTCTCTGACCACAGACTGAATGCAATAATTGTTTTTGGTCTTAAAAACGAACGACAACCGATTAAAAAACTAATCGCCCTGCTGGACGTTCCCTCCCCTGAGGCAAACGGCGGCATAAATGTTTATTTCCTTGAACATGCTAATGCTGAGGAGCTTGCAAAGGTCTTAGATAATCTCATTAAAAAGGCTCAACAGCAGCCCACGGCGGATAAGACTCAGCAAAAACCCCAGGCGGTGGCCTTTACCGCTTCCGCCGAGATTTCCATTACTCCCGATGTGGCTACCAACTCTATTGTCGTTATGGCCTCCCCCTCAGACTACAAAAACATCATAGAGGTAATAAAAAAGCTCGACCGCAGACGGAAGCAAGTTTATGTGGAGGCCTTGATTATTGAGGTATCTGTGAATGATTTAATTGAGCTTGGCACTAAGTGGCGCGGCATAGGTACACAGGACGGTAATGCACGTCTAATCGGCGGTGTTGGCACTGTCAGCAACACTGCTTTACAAAACATAGTGACAGGGTTAAGCGGCTTTAGCGTCGGAGGTCTGGGTAAATTTGTAGATATACCATATTCTACGACAAGCTCAGACGGCACTGTGACGTCCTCTACGATGTCAGTCCCAGGATTTGCCGCCGTGTTTAGTATCAGTGATTTCAGAGGAGTTGTCAATGTGCTTTCCACTCCGCAGATTCTGACCTCAGACAACAAGGAGGCGGAGATCATGGTTGGTGAAAACGTGCCGTTTGTTTCTAAAAGGGAGTCGGATCCTACCAGAACCGCCTCGGTATTTAACAGCATCGAGCGTAAGGACGTGGGTATCTCTCTGAAAATAACTCCTCACATTACAGAGGGGGATGTAATAAAACTTGACGTTTATCAGGAGATTTCATCTGTTAAATCCGAAACTAATTCAGACCTCTTAATAAGCCTGGGGCCTACCACTTCAAAGCGTTCCACAAAGACTACGATTTTTGCCAAAGACAATGAAACCATAGTAATAGGAGGGCTGCTGCAGGAACGGGATGAAAACAGTGTGAATAAGGTGCCGATTTTAGGAGACATTCCAGTGTTGGGCGTATTGTTTAAACAAACCGAAACCACAAAAAAGAAAATCAATCTCATGGTTTTCCTCACTCCTCATATCGTGGATACAAACGAAAAGGCAAACATTATTACAGCTGTAAAAGGTGCCGGGGCGGCCAATAACTATATGTCGGGACAGACAAATGTTCAGGAAAGAGTGGTCATCAAGTTTAAAGAATCAGTCGGCAGGGAGCAGTGCATCAAGATAATTAATGATTACGAAGCACGCCTCATACTTGAGTACTCCACACCGAATCTATTTTTGATAGAGCTGCCAAAGGGAAAAATCGTCTCTGAGACTAAGGCCGATTTGGAGAAGATGCCGGAGGTTAAGTACGTTGAGCCGGAGTATTTTATGGAACGCATCAAAGAAAAGAGCACTGCTAAAAAGTAAAGTTCACTTGGATGAGTTCCTTAGGAGGAGTAGTATCTGGTTAACTAAAGTTTGAGCTAATGATTTCGCTGATTTTCATTTTTAAAAAAGGGATGTCCTTCTCAATCGTTTCCCAAACTGCCGATAAGTCAACTCCAAAATAGTTATGGATAAGCTTATCTCTTGTTCCAGCTATTTGCTTCCACGGGACGTCGGAGTATTTCTCTTTTATGAATGTATGTAGTCTCTTTGATGCTTCTCCGATGATTTCAAGTTCCCTGATAACTCCTGCTTGAATCAAGTTATTAGTTAAGAAGCTTTTCTCGGTTTGCCCCGCTGTGTATTGTTCTATTCTGCTGATGGCATCAGCGATATGCTTTAGATAAATAAGGTTATCCTTGATCATTCGTAAATCACAACAAGCTCTTTCTTAATCCTGTCAGCGATATACGGATTTACAGCTTTGTCTGTCAATAGGTCAACTTTGATGCCAAGCGTTTCAGACAATTCCTGCTCAATTCCAACAATATCAAAAAAGGTCTTTCTCGACGAGAATTCTACCAGCACATCAATATCGCTATCAGGTCTCTCCTGGCCTCTTGCGAACGAGCCGAAAATACCAACCCTCATGACTCCATAAGGTTTGAGAATAGTTATAATTTTGTTCTCGAGTTCCTGCGTGCCTATATGTTTTCTCTGCATTTAATTGTCTAACCTTCAACTCTTATTCTATCATTGTTGCTTTTAAAAATTCTTGATTTTATCGTAGTGTCGAATTTTATCATAGTGTTCAGGGTTATTAAGTTTAAACCACAGATGAAAAAATATAAGTACGAAACCTCGCAAGATTTTAAAGCCGGACAATTGCCCATATCAGGCTAAGACAACACTACTGCCAAATAACCTGTTAAAGCCTCTTTTGCATTGAAAAGGGCTTCCTCTATCGTCTCACCATCAGTAATACATCCTTTAAGATCGGGGAATTCTACAATATAGTCGTTATCCCCCTCTATATAAGTAACAATAGCAGGGTATTGTAGTCTTTTCATAAAAATACCCCCTGTTTCACAAACATATTTTACAATATTTATGCTGTATTGTCAACAATTCATCTTTCGTTTAGATTTTCTCATGAGGCAATTCGACTCCTTGACTTTTCTTTACCTGCAACCGTTACAATAGGAGCACATGATAACACCGGATACAGCACAAGAGGCAGCCTTTGACCTTAGCCTCATAAAACACATACCACTTACCTATGCTAAGACCAACATGGTGTTACCGGTTAAGAGAGACCTCTCAGTCCTTATGGGCTACATCAGCGATATGCAGGGAGCTTTTGCGCTCAGCGAAATCGCAAAATCTCTGGCTCTAAAAGCGGAGCCGGTAATGATAACTCCTGAAAAACTGCTTAATCTGATAAACCGCATCTACGGCATGGCAGGGAGTGCTGAGGAGGTCATGGACAACATGACAGAGGGCGACTTTGACACCGTGGCTACTGAGTTTGAATCCCCCAAAGACATCGTAGAACTTACCGAAGACGCTCCGATTATCAGGCTTCTTAACGCCTTGCTCAGACAGGCGGTTAAGGAAAACGCCTCAGACATTCATATCGAGCCTTATGAAAAAGACCTGCAGGTACGAATGCGTATTGACGGAGTGTTAAGGAAAATCCTCATGCCTCCTAAAATAATTCAGGACGCCCTCATAAGCAGAGTTAAGATAATGGCCAACATGGACATAGCACAGCGGCGGCTTCCACAGGACGGCAGAATCCGCCTTCTTATCAGCGGCAAGGATATAGACGTCAGGGTCTCCATTATCCCATCAGTGTTTGGAGAGCGCGCAGTGCTCAGGATTTTGGACAGAAAACAGGGACTCATGGGGCTTAGCGCACTTGGACTCGATGATGTGACAAAGGGAAAATTAGAAAATCTTCTTGCCCGCCCGCATGGGATTTTTCTTGTTACCGGCCCAACCGGAAGCGGAAAGACCACTACGCTCTATGCCGCATTAAACCATATCTACACTGAGGAAAAAAACATTATAACCATAGAGGACCCTGTAGAGTACCAGATACGTGGGATGGCTCAGATTGGTGTAAACCCGCGCATAGGGTTAACATTTGCAAACGGCCTACGCTCTGTATTAAGACACGACCCGGATGTTATAATGGTCGGGGAAATCAGGGATTATGATACTGCCGAGATTGCGGTGCAGGCATCCCTGACCGGACACCTTGTACTAAGCACTCTGCATACAAATGACGCCGCTTCCTCTGTTACCAGACTTATTGACATGGGTGTGGAGCCGTTTCTTATTGCCTCATCGCTCTGCGGAGTGCTTGCACAGAGGCTTATAAGGGTAATATGCCCTGAGTGTAAGGAGCGGTATGAAGCTACGGAACCTCAGCGGAGCTACTTTAACTTTCCGGTGGAAACTCTTTTTAAAGGCAGAGGGTGTACAAAATGTAATAATACCGGATATGCAGGCCGGATAGGAATTTTTGAGCTTTTTATTATAGATCAGGGTGTGTTACCGTTGATAAATTCAAATACCGATTCCACGGCAATCAGAAACTATGCGCTGGAGAGCGGGATGAAAACACTGAGACAAGATGGGCTTATGAAGGCCGCAGTCGGCCGGACATCTTTACAAGAAGTACTGCGGGTGACTCAGAGAGACGATGCCGGTATTTAAGTACAGGGGATACAACTCAGAGGGCAGGCGCCACTCCGGCACAATTGAGGCGGATGGAATAAGTGAGGCCATACGGCTTCTTAAGATAAAAGATATCTATCCTGAAAAAGTAATCCCAGAGGACGGAGCAGCCCGCACCTTTACGCTGTCCTTTACAAGTGATGCAAGCGCACTAAAGACAATAACCGCTCATTTGGCCGTGTTGGTTTCCTCCGGTGTTGCAATTGTTGATGCCGTGGATACGCTTTCAGAAAGGCGTGGAGGGAAACTCCGCTCAATGCTTGTGTCAATAAAGGAACGCCTCCTGGCCGGGGCGGCTCTGTCGCGTGCGATGGAGGATTACCCCAACTTTTTCCCTGATTTTTACATAAGCATGATAAGTGCCGGTGAGGCAGGGGGTTGCCTTGACAGCGTGCTTAATGAATTAGCCGATTTTCTTGAAAGCAAGGATGAGATGGATTCCGCCGTTAAATCCGCCGCCATATACCCTGCGATTATGCTAACGGTGGGGACTTTTGTGTTAACCTTTGTTTTCGTATTCGTGGTGCCGAAACTTGTAAAAATATTTGAAGACTCCGACAAGGTGCTTCCATTGATTACGGTAATTTTAATAATGCTCAGTAATTTCTTAAAACACTACCTATGGGCTTTGGTTCTTGGAATTATATGTTTAACTTATATCGTAAAGCATTACATTAAAAGGCACGCATCAGAGGTTGGGAGGATACTTACCAAAATACCGGTATTGAACTCACTGTATGTATCGAGATTTCTAAAGACAACCGGCTCATTACTTAAAAACGGGGTTCCGATGTTAAAGACACTGAGGCTTGCGTCCAAAACTGTTGGAAATGCCTTTTATGAAAATCAGATTCTTGATGCCGAAAGGGCTGTCTCGGAGGGGCTTTCTCTGTCGTCATCATTGATGGACTTTCCGCCTTTGGTGAAAGAGATAATTCTAACCGGGGAACGCTCGGGGTCTCTTTCAGATATGCTCTTACGGGCGGCTCAGACGTATGAAAAGGAGTTTAAGACCGGCACAAAGCGTCTGTTGTCGGCCATTGAGCCTGTCATCATACTTGTTATGGGAGCCATTGTTGGGTTTATAGTTTTTGCTGTGCTCTTACCGGTATTTGAGCTTAACCAGTTGATTAAATAAAGGGGGGTGACAAGCAAGTTGAAACAAAATAAAGAAATTGCCGGTTTTACATTACTTGAGGTAATAGTGGTGGTTTTTATATTAAGCATGTTAGCAGCCCTTGTTGCTCCAAAAATCATAGGACGCACAGATGATGCCAAAATAGCGGAGGCAAAGATTCAGATAAGAAACTTTGAGACGGCACTGAAGCTCTATAAACTGGACACCGGATTTTTTCCGACAACGGATCAGGGCCTTGAGGCATTGGTTACAAAACCCGCTATCGGTCAGGTGCTGCAAAATTACAGGGAGGGCGGCTATCTGGAAAACAAGAAGATTCCCCCCGACCCGTGGGGCAGGGCCTACGTGTATGTCTCCCCGGGAGCCCACGGCGATTACGATATTGTCTGCTACGGAGCGGACGGTGTACAGGGCGGCGAGGGTATCAATAAAGATATTGAAAGCTGGAATATTCAATAACAGCCACAGGGGAGTAACGCTTCTTGAGCTTATAGTTGTACTTTTTATTATCTCGGTTATGATTGCGCTTTCGTATCCATCCTTTAGCAAGCTTACAGCTACACCGTCAATTGAGGCAAAGCGGCTTGCTTCCGTCATAACATATCTTAATGATACATCGTCAAACAGGCGGGAAACCTACACACTGGCGATTGATCTGAAGAAAAAAGATTTAAGTTGGCAAACGCATGAGGGAAAAAAGCAGATGGCAAGTAAGTTTTTAGATAGCGTGCTTTTGTCCTCAAAGGGAGAGGTCAAAGAGGGACAGTTGCAGGTATTTTTTGACAGAGAGGGACTTACCGAGCTCTTTGCCGCATACTTTATAAGTGGTGAGAAGGCTGTTACGCTTATATACAATCCTTTTAGCAGAAAGATTACAATACAACAGGGTAGGGTGGATTTGATAAAAAAGTAGGTTTTGTGTAAGAAATCAAAGGAGAGTTAAGCAAAAAAAAAGGCTCTGTTAAGTAGGTTGGGGGGCATTACAGGGGTCAGTATATTGGGTTCTACATTTGTGTTTAAGATTGTTGACTAAACATACAGCGCTTTGCTAATCTAATCCTAGGTGGAGGAATTATTATTGATGTTAGTGGAGGTGAAACAGGCATGGCAACAGCGATAGACACGTTAAAGATATACGAACGGCTTAAGAATGCAGATCTCAGTGATAAAGCTGCTAAGGAAATCGCAGAGGTTGTTAGGGAAGCTACAGGGTCTTCTTCTGAGGAGACAAAGCAAGAGTTAACAAAAGAGTTTGCTACTAAAGCTGATTTGCTTTTAGTTGAAGCGAGGCTTTCCGGTAAAATAGAGGCGCAGATAGCAGACACAAAAGCCGAACTTCTTAAGTGGATGTTTATTTTCTGGGCAAGCCAAATAGGAATTATAGTTGCTCTGATTAAGTTTTTGAAATAATGGGGGCATTACAAACCCGCCCTTGAGATACTATAGCGAATCGGTGTTTTTATTGTGACCCGAAATCCGATATAGAAAATTGAGTTCCCTGCTATAAGGGATTTTCGAGCAAAAATTTTTAGGTTACAATTGTGCCTTCTTAGTACTTCTTGAGCGCTTGTATCTTCTCTCAAAAAATTAGTCGCTATGGCATGATGAAAATATGGCTCTTTTTCATACAAATAAGTTTGCTTATTGATCAATAGAATTGCTGCCCCCGGTAGATAATGATTTTCCGGGGGTGGTGAAAAAATTTTAAACATTTTTCCCAGACTATTACAAAAGAATAAACCTATGTATAAAATAACTATTGTAATACCAACCCTCAACGAGGAGGCAACTGTTGGTGATGTTATATTTGATGAGTTTTTTCGTCTTATGGGAAGTTCCGTTATAACAGCATGTATCAATTGGCGGTTTAATATAAGAATAAGCGATTCACAAAATGGGTTTAGAGCAATCAGAACCTCTGTTGCAAGGATAGTGGATCTTCGTGAGGACATTACCACAATAGAACAAGAAATGATAATAAAAACTTTTAGAAATGGTTTTATACTTACTAAAATCCCATCTCACGAACATAAACGCAAAGCTGGTTATTCAAAGATAAAGATATCGAAAGTGTGGTTTAGGTATGGTTATTCTTTGTTTAAATATTTGTTTTTGTGAAGTGGCTACTACTTATTATGGGAGTAGGTGATGTTATAATATATCAGGTAGTTAAACTGATACCGAGGAATATTTGAGACTTTATAGGGGCAAGGATAGGTCATGTATGTGATCCTTTTGATATTTGTTCTGACATATGGGTTTAAAATTCCACCATCGACAAACCCATACCTCTATTGATATAATAGTTTATGCAGACAATCGAAAGAGATTTAGACTTAACAGAAATAATAAATGGGGTGGAGGTTGTGGGTCCAAGTCCGTTTGGGAGACATCAGGATATTGTTTTTAACTTAGCATATAGTATGCGTCATTATATAGAAAAGCATGATTTAGGGAAATTATCCATATCTCCACTTGACGTAATTTTTGAGGAAGGGATTAATCGCCTTCAACCTGATATCATATTTATTAGGAAAGAGAATATGAGTATCTTTCAGGACTGGATAAGAGGTGTACCAGATATGGTTTGTGAAATCATATCTACTGGCACCTTTAAAAAAGATACGGAAGTAAAGAAGACGATTTATGAAAAATACAAGGTGCCGGAATACTGGATAGTTCTACCTGAGTTTTTAACTGTCGAGATTTTTACCATAGAAAACGATAAATACAAATTACATTCTATTGCAGAAATTGAAGGCACAGTTACATCTAAAGTGATTGAAGGGTTGCAAGTTGATATTAAAGATATTTTTGAGTAATTTCTTCGATAAAAAAACTTTCCTCACACTTTTTTTGATATCTACAACCACAAAGTGTCTTTTCGCAAGCGTGCGTGAGGGGAAAATATTTGCTACGGTAAAATTATTTATATATGCCAAGGCAGCGATAGATTCCTTGAAGTTCCAAGGCATCCACAGACATGGGTTTTCACACAGTTGCTCCATCTTACAACACCTTAATAATTATTAGCAAATCTCATAATTATTCAAATAAGAAATCATTCATCACACCCTTGACGAAAGCATTGCCGCCTGTGTTTACTTTTGACTGCAGCTTGGTATGGTCGCTGAAATTGTACACATATACAATATTTCCCTTTAATTCTACATCTTTACTTTTTTTCTTATCTTTATGTTGGATTTCGGGTTGATTTACAAAATCAACTGATTTCTGTTAATTTATATACCATGCTAAATAATGTGATAGCGGCGGCGATATTAATGGTCTTTGCGTTTGTGGTTAATTTGCCTTTTGGTTATCGCAGAGCAAGGGAGACTAAGAGATCCCCAAAGTGGTTTATATTTATTCATATACCGATACCTTTTGTGGTGCTGATGCGGTATTATCTACACATGGACTTACGGTATCTGCCGCTTTCCCTTGTTGCCTCTATAGCAGGGCAGTATGTTGGTGGTAAGCTGTGATAACTATTATCCGGAGGTTTTATTAAGGTGGAAGAGATTAGCAAAAAAGGCGGTTCTGTAATTGATAAAGTCTGGAAAGTATTCACATCGGTTAAACTCGCCGCCGTCCTGATTCTGACCATAGCCATTACCTCTATAGCTGGTACGGTAATTGAGCAGCAGGCCGAGCCGGAAAAAAATATCAAACTGTTTGTTAAAATTTTCGGTTCCAAACTGGCACCCTCAGTTTATGAAGCAGCTAATTCCATAGGCCTTATGGACATGTACCACTCTGTGTGGTTTACCGGGCTTTTAATTCTTTTCTCTGCAAATCTTCTGATCTGCTCAATAGACAGACTGCCAAAAATATCTCGCCTCGTTAATGAACCCCTTAAACCACTGGATGATTCCTCCTTTACAAAATTCACAATTAATAAGCAATACCAACTACAGGGCAGTGTAAAGGACACTACAGCCGATGTATTAAATATAGTGAAGTCTCTGGGGTTTAATCCCACAGAGCACAAAAGCGACGAGGGAATTCAGTACTATGCACAGAGGTGGGGCTTTAGCAGATATGCCGTGTATGTGGTTCATATCAGCATCGTGTTGATATTGCTTGGTGCTGTGGCCGGTATAAAATTTGGGTTTAGCGGTTACCTGCCGCTGCCCGAGGGTGAGTCATCCTCAGTTGCCTACACAAGAGAAGACAAAAAGGAACATCCACTGGGCTTTACTATCAGATGTGACGATTTTACCGTAAACTTTTACGGCGATACGGATACGCCTAAGGAGTACATGAGCTGGCTTTCGATACTCGAAAACGGTAAAGAAGTTCTAAGCCGCTCTATAGAGGTAAACACTCCTCTTAAATACAAGGGGTACACATTTTATCAGGCCAGTTATGGACCACTTGAGGATAAAGAAGGCCTCCTTATTTTTAAAATAACACCTATGGGTGGTAAAACCGAAATGGTATCATTACACGCAGGGGAATCCTTTAGTATTGCCGGCACAGGGATTGAAGGTAAAGCTGCATATTTCTCGCCTGCACTGGCTTTTGACAAGGAAACGAAAGAGCCCTTTACTTACACAAAGATGATGAATAATCCGGCAGTGTATATAGAATTTAGAAAAGACGGTAAAGACTTATATGAAGGCTGGGTGGCTAAACGCTATCCAAAAACGTGGAACCTGCCGGAGGGGCACAAGGTGGAACTTGTTGATTACTGGGGCTATCAATATACCGGGTTGCAGGTGAGAAAAGACCCCGGTGTGTGGGTAGTTTATCTCGGATGTTTAACAATGTTGTTTGGCCTTTACGGGGCCTTTTTCTTGAGCCACAAAAAAATATGGGTATTAGTTAAAGACAACAGGAATCGCACACAAGTTATGGTAGCGGCGACGTCTAATAAAAATCGCATTTCTTTTGAGAGTGATGTGGAAAGAGCATTTGGAATGCTCGCAGGGCTGAAATGAAAAGAGTGAAAATACTAATGGGAGGAGGCGGTTGATGGCAAGTCCGCAGTTTTTCGGCATAGCTGAGGTTGGCTATTTTGTAGCGATGATGGTATATATCGGGCATTTTGTGTTTCGGAGTGCATTTTCAGGGAAAATTGCCACTGTCATAACCTCTGTTTCATTTCTTTCACAGACGGCGGCAATTCTGCTGCGGTGGTATGAGTCTTATCAAATGGGTATAGGCAGAGCGCCTCTTACAAATTTGTATGAATCACTGGAGTTTTTTGTCTGGTGTCTGATTTTGGGCTATCTGATAATTGAGTATAAATACAAAACCAAAACTTTCGGCGCCTTTGTAACACCTATCGCAGGGTTGGCTCTTGGGTTTATAGACTTAACCGGAATGAGGACAACAATTGAGCCACTTGTACCGGCTCTTCAGAGTAATTGGCTTTTAGCGCATGTTACGATGAGCTTTATATCCTACTCGGCATTTGGCCTGTCCTTTGCCGCCGCTATGATGTATCTGATAATGAAGACGGAGGAGCGCAAGGGGTCGGCATATTGGTTTTGGACAGTTATAGGCGGCATTTTTGTAGCTTTACTTGTTGCCATGTTTATTGACTACCTCAATTATCATATACTGCAAATCACACCGGCAGGTGAAAGGAGTAATATTTTGGGCTCAACCTTCAGAAACACATCCTCCGCTGTGAGAGTGTTTAGTTATCTGGCCACAGCCGGCTTTATTGCCTTTGTTTGGCGCTATGGCGGCACATTGAAGCGCACACTCAGTCACTTTAAGATATCTCCTGAGCTTCTTGATGAGTTAAACTATAAGGTGATAGCTCTGGGGTTTCCGATTTTTACGCTGGGGGGGTTGATATTTGGTGCAGTGTGGGCGGACCAGGCCTGGGGAGTGTACTGGAGCTGGGACCCGAAAGAAACATGGTCGCTGATAACATGGCTTGCATACGCTTTTTACCTTCACGCCCGTTTTATAAAGGGCTGGCGCGGTATAAAAACAGCCGTTGTGTCCTCTGTGGCATTTATAATCGTTATATTTACGTATCTGGGAGTTAATATATTTCTATCCGGACTTCACAGCTACGGCGAGATGCCATAGGTTTTTTTGACCTGGTTTGTCGTGAAATGGACAAATCCGATATGGCATTAGCTATAACCGGCCACTCTAAATCTCTTTAACCATTCCAAAGCCCATGTGGCAGTAATCGCCAAAACCCGTGTCGTATCCAAACTTCAGCAGCTCAGGCTCTGCTGAGACCTTAAATGGTGCAAGATATCCCACTATTTCCGTTCGCTCGTATTTTACTTTTTTCTGAATTCTGCCCCTTTTTCTTTCCATATAATCGGAGTCGAATTCAAAATTAAAATTATTGTCATTGCTTATTTTCATGCCGGTAAATTTTCTGTATTTATCTGTCAAACTATCTTTAATTTTTTGAATAAACCCCATATCTTCAAATTTCAAAAAGAATCCATCGGAATTCATTTCATCTAAACCCTCCGTGGTAACTGTGATAGGTGACAGAGATGTGAACTTCATTTCAGAGCCAAAGGGGGGCATTTGCACCTCATCTATGCTCATAAGCTCAAAACATACACCATTAACACTAATTTTTTTTCTGTTTTTCATATATGCCGAAAAATCGTTGAGAAATTCCTTCACAGGAGATGAAACAAACCACTGCGCATTCCCTCTGTTAAAACTTATCCTGTAACCTCTGACCTTATATGAATCAAAAAATAATTTTGAAAAAGTAAAGAGTTTAAATTTCCGCTTCTCTTGACAACCGGCTGTTAATTTGCCCTCGTAGCACTTTGCGTCCGGCTTACTCAGAAAATCACTAAACCACGACTGCATAAGGTGGTTATAATCTATCGACAAGGTACCAACAGGATGGTTAAAAACAAAATTTAATCTCATAAGCTTCCCCTGATATTCAAAATTGGTATTGTTCTCCATAAGCAGGGTAGCAAATTCCATGCCAAACAAAACGAAACCGGCAAGTGTTAGATATTGAAGGATAGTTTAACGTTTACGGTTCAATCTTGTGGAACATTATACCTACATGTGTGGTTATTTAGCCATACATGTGTGGCAATATCGCCATAGTTGTGTGGTTAAAAGTCCATGTTTTCGCTTTCATTAAAGATTGACAGACCTTTCTTTAGCGGGTTGCATTTATTTGTCTAATGAGTTAGAATTGGAATAAATGCAATATCGGCAGCGTTTTGTTTACTATTAGAGACACCTGATTGCTTAGGTTGAGATTGAACTAAGGAAAATGATACACATAAATACTGTGTCCGATTATGGCAACCGGCGTTAAACTCTCCAGCATTCCAAGGGATTCTTTACTTAGTTTGATTGAAGTGATATTGACGGCAAAATACACCTCCGGATAACCATGTCCCATATAGAGTTGCTGTTTTGGCGGCGGTTTAAAAATTTTGCCCTCATCGTAATAATCCACAGGGGTCCCAATCCATGTCTGTACAATCATCTTATCAATTTTGTTTTTCTGAGCCCATATGTAGAGCCGCTTAAGATTTTGCCCCCAATCAAGATTAGAATCCAGCAGATGTTTATAACCATTGGCAGGACCGCCTGCAATAACATTGAAATATGCAAGATAATAAGGATAGACGCTGATTATACTAAGTAGTTGTAACACAACGGCTAAATGCCACAGCCGGAACTTTAACCAAAAATGTTGATAAGATAAAACTAAAACCGAAAAAAGAGTTAAAGTAGCAATCATCGGCTGTATGTGGCGAATGCCGATGTTTAAGCTTGAGGTGAAGGTTGTTGACAAATAAAGCACCGAATACAATAGCAACATTATCTCAAGCGGCTGTGTCTTGTGATTGCGCCATCTAAAAAACAGCAGGCCTGAGGCAAATAAAATCAAAAGTATAGGGGTTTCTTTATATAGCAGAGCAATGAGAAAGTAATACCACCAGCCCTTATCATATCTGATCTCTCCGTTAAGATACTGAGGTGGATGCCCCCCTCCCGCTCCCAGTTGAGTCCGCTCCGTTATATGTTTTAAGCCGGTTTTATATAGTACCACCGGTCTAAAAAACACATTTGTCTGCCATGACGGCTCTGTTGCCTGCTTGTCATTTGTAATAACAAAATTTAGCTGCATTGGATTTATTGCCCAACCAACTCCAAAATAAACCAGATATAACATCAACACCGGCACAATAAAAATCAGCGCAAAAGTGCGCTTTGCATTAAACATTTGTTTAAAACGGTTAAACATCAGAAATGCTAAAATAAGAAAATACACGGCAAGTCCTGAAAATTTGCTTAAGAGTGCTCCACCCAAAAACACAGCCGTAAGCCATATATAAATTCGCTGTTGTCTTTCCAGAAAAACCCCAAAAGATACCAGTGAAAGCACCGTAAAGACGGTAATCCCTGCATCAGTTGTAATATAACGGGCATGTGCCAGAAAGTTTGGTTCAAAAGCAATGAAAAATACGCCTAAGCAGGCAAATACCGGAGAGATTATCTGCTTTAGGAGTAAACCAAGGACAAACAGGAAAAAAGCATGAAATAATATGAGTGCAACACGTCCGGAAAGTAATACAGTGTCAAAGTTGCTTTTATTGAGGTCAAAAAATCTGTATCCCTCCTTCCACTCATCAGCAGGTGTGTTGGAGACTAAATCGGACTTATAATTAACTTTCTGAAAAAGCATCGGCACTGCGGCAATCATTTTAAGCATTGGCGGATGCTCTAAATTTAAGATAAAATTCTGTTCCTTTAGAGCTGCATAACCAGATGGAATATGCGCCGTCTCATCATTAACAAGATTGTCATCCTTGACGCTAAACACACCAATACAAACAAATGTCACACACAAAACAAACAGTGTAAGGATGAAACGAATATTTCGTGTATCATTAAAAAACTCTGAATTTAGCTTCTTAAACCTCATTGCTTAGTAACTATATCATTTCTGTTATGCTGCAAACAAGAACACCAGTCTCAGGGAATCGGGCGCTCCTGAAGAACTCTCTCCAAGTGCTTGGTATTAGAGGATAATTTATTTCATCTCAGGCATGGTAATATGCCCTTCTTTTCTCCCCTCACTTGACGGGAGAGGCTCTTGGAGGGTGATTATAAAAAATCGTACCCCTTGCCCTAGCCCTCTCCCGTAAGGGCGGAGGTAACATTCCCCAACGGAAGGCTGGATCGTTCTATGCGGTTATTTTAAATTGTTACCTTGTTTTAGGTTTAAGAGACTCTCCGCTTGCCTCAATGGTTTCAAGCATACACTGGGGCATATTCCTTGCAAAGGTGGTCATTAGTATGAACCCTTTCTGAACCTCCGGGTCCTTTAGTGCACTAAAGATATTCATCATACCGGGTTTGAGGGGTTTTTCCATAAGTTGTTGCATGGTGCGGACAGCGCATTTTTCCATACCCTTCATCATAACTTCTGTTTCTTTGGCATATGCCGCCTCAAGTGTGAAGTCCAAGCCGCCGTCTCTGTCAAACTTATTTAAGAAATCAAGAAGTTTAACGAACGATGGCATACATTCACCTGTTTTAATAAGCACCTCAAGGGTTTCGTCCCTTTCAAATGCCATCCTAAGTGAATTAACAGACGGTGTGATCTCTTTCATGATAGTGTTGACAGCCGGCATTAAATCCTCAAAAAACCCTTTAAATGCCTTCATTGCATCAAGCATCATAATGAAAGTTGGAATGCTGTCGCCTACTTTTTTAAGCAGTTCGATTGTTTCATCCCTTTCGTAGCGGACTCTGAGAGCATTTAGGGTATCCCCAATCTCCTTGGTGATTTTCTCCATAGCAGGCATCATATCAGCATACATTCCTTCCATTATGCTAAGCCTGTTGTGTATATCATTAACTTGCGCGGCCATCTTCTCTGTACTGCTTAAGCTTACTTCCGTGTTTTTCTTTACCATAGCGCGCTCCTTACACTAAGCCGTTAAGCATGAGGTTCCAGTAAAGAGGCCTGAGCATGTGTACCTTGAGTACCCAGTTGGAGTAGCTTTCTAAGGCAGGTGAAATGGATTCATCGTAGTTAAAATGTGCAAACATAACCCTCTTGTATTTAGTAAGCATCGGGCATATGATCTCTCCGTCGTACTTTACGTCGGATACCTCACCATTTATGTTTGCCTTGAGGCGCTCCACGAGCACCTTCGCCTGCTTTCTAATACCCGAGGCGGTCTTGGATGTCGGGAAATCGGTTGCATCTCCAATACCGTAAATATTAGCAAACTTTTTGCTTACCATCAGATTTTTATCACAGCTTACCCATCCAGCTGCATCCCCTACGTTTTCAGAGTTCTCGATTACAAACTCGCCGCCATGAGGTGGGGTTATGGACAGAAGGTCAAATTTAACCTCTTTTCCGCCGAAATCCTTCAGCACTCCCTTGTTGTGGTCAACTTCAGACGGTGTAAAGTTCGGGACGGTCTCAATACCCCTTGTTGCAAATATGGAGTTTAACTTCGAGGCATACGGCTCCCTGCTGAAAACCGCAGGCATCGGGGTTGTAAAGACAAATTTAAACTTGTTTCTGAGTCCTTTAAGCCTCATCGTATCCTCAGCCATCATGATAAACTTCATAGGGGCGGCAGGACATTTTATCGGCATCTCACTTATGGTTGATACTATTGTGCCACCGTCCATATCTTTAAGCTTATCCCTGAGACTTATCGCTCCGTTGAGGTTATAGAAGGTAAACACATTTTTGTTTGCCTCCAAACTCTCTTTTAAACCCTCGGTCTCATCTAAAATTAATTTTGCTCCGGTTGCTATTACCAGATAGTCGTAGTACAGCTCACCGCTTTTCCCTGTTATTACCTTGTTATTTCCTGCATCAATCTTTGTAGCCTCATCATGCACCAGTGTTATGCCCTCAAAAAATAAATCTTTTACAGGCCTAATTAAATTCCTTGGCTCATCAAGGCCAAAAACGACCAGAGTAAATGCCGGCTGGTAGAAATGCTTTTCACTACGCTCAATTACCACAATTTCTACGTCATCAGGACTGAATTCCCTTCTCATGCGGTTTGAAAACATTACACCACCGCTTCCACCACCAATGACCACTATTCTCTTCATGAGTGACAAGCCTCCTTACTTTAAAAACCGTTTATAAAAGGTGCTCCTCATACCTGTCAGCAGGCAGAGTACTATCTTGACTGGCTATAGGCTAAACAAATTTATTCATAAATGTCAATAACAAAAGATTAATTATTTCAGAAACTCTCATATAAAAAGTATAAGTCAGAGCTAAAGTGAGGGTCCCCTTTTTGAAGCACCGCTTTCCATTTATTTGTAAAAATATCAGATTCATTTTTAAGCCGCAGTTTCTTGCCGGCAGTGATATCGTATCCCCTGCTTACAGACTCATAGTGGCGGAGTTCACTTTCGGGGCTCCAGATTGTCTCAAACCCTGCGGCATTTAGGCGTAAACACAGGTCAACGTCATTGTAAGCAAGGGGAAGGCTTTCATCAAAACCCCCGATATGGTCAAACAGCTCTCTGCGAAGCATAAGACAAGCCCCGGTTACGGCAGATACGTTTCGCACAGCTTGAAGTGCATACAGGTATCCGTCACTTCTACCGTCTGCACCCTGAAAAGGGTCCCCTGCAACACCCCCAAATCCCAGCACTAAACCACCGTGTTGAATTGTGCCGTCAGGGTAGTACAGTTTTGCCCCTACCGCTGCGGTTCCGGTTTTCAGAGCATGACAGAGCATTTTTTCCATCCACTGAGGCGTTATTACCTCCGTGTCGTTATTCAGAAAAATTAAAACGTCCCCGGAGGACTCGGCAACAGCCCGGTTATTTACCCGTGAATAGTTAAACTTGCCGGGTATCGTTATTATTTTTATATTTTCTTTTTTTTTTAGGTTGTCATAGAGCAGAAATGTTTGATTTGTAACACTGCCGTTTTCGGCTATTACTATTTCAAAGTTTCTATAAGTGCTTTTTGAAAGAATTGAGTCTGTACATTTTTTCAGCACAGAGCTGTTGTCCTTATTTGGTATTATGATTGAGATTAGCGGGGTTGATTTCAATATATAATTAACACTGTATATACCGGAGGGGTTTTGCTTCTGAAGACTAAAACCGGTATCGGTACCGCTTTTGATATAAGAGGTTAAAACCTCATCGCAGCCGCCTGAAAACTCAATTGCCCTTTCATCTTCTCTCTCGACACTTACGTGAAAGAGCACCCTTGAGATACAGTGGCTCCGTCCTTTCATTTTACACACATGAAGAGACACCTCAAGGCTTAGACAATTGACGGAGGAAATAGAAAGCCCGCTGATAAACTCCCTTCTTACCACCCAAACGTCTCCCACATAGTTGAGGCGGTAAAGGGTTTCTGAGGCCGGAGAGGGTTTAAACACAGGGCAAAACCGCCTGTTTTTGCGGCGGCTGATGTAATCATGGTTGGAATATATAAAGTCAACATCAGGGATTTCATTTATAATGCAAATATACTCATCCAGGGCAAAAGGCTCCATCACACAGTCTTTTCCGATATATAAAATATAATCCACGGAGAGACAACGGGTATTTATCGTATCCACAACAAGAGCTTCCGCCACAACATAAATATTGCAGTTTGGCTGTCTCAGTGAGGTGATTGAGTCATTAATGCCGGAGCTGTCAGAAACCACGATTATGGCAAAGGACGGGTTATGTTTGAAATCACATGATTTTTGGGTGGTGGCGTGTGGTTCATTAAGCAAAATCCAACGCTGATAGTCCTTCCTTTTTATGAAAAATCCATGATTTTTTCTGAACAATTTTCTTTTTAAAGGTTTAAGAACTCTGCTATAGACAGCTTGTTTTATCTTATGTAAAAGTCCTATTTGATACCTGCCTGAAATAAAGAGTTGACACAGCCCTCTGATGTTGACAAAAGATCAGGGGTAACTTATAATCAATACAGGAATTATAACAGATTATGAAATCAAAAATGTATCACAAATAGCCGGCAGCCGGAAGATGGACAGTCCAAAAATAAGTGTTGTGATGCCCGCCTACAACCATGAGCTTTTTGTGGCTGAAGCAATAGAGAGTGTGTTGATGCAGAGTTTTAGTGATTTTGAGTTTATAATAATAAACGACGGTTCGCAGGACGGCACTGCTGATATTATAAAGCAATATACAGATAGCCGTATAGTGTGCTATTATCAGGAAAATGCCGGTTCTCACGCTGCAATAAACAAAGGATTAAGTCTTGCAAAGGGCGATTATGTTTCGATAATTAACTCTGATGATTTGTACCGTTGTAACAGGCTTGAGGTTCTTTATAATAAGGCCGTAAACGACAAGCTTGACTTTCTTGTGACAGATTTAACCCTGATAGACAGAAACTCCGATGCCATTACCGATACCGGCCATATATGGATAAAATGGTACGAAGGGCTCAAAGACGTTTACAGAAAAACACCGTCTCCGCTTATGGCAATACTAGCCGGTAACTATACAATAAGCACGTCCAACTTTTTTTTTCGAAGGAGCATTATAGGAAAAATAGGCTACCTGAGCAGCCTGAAATATACTCTTGATTACGAATACGCCATAAGGGCGATGGAATTTAACGAAAAGGGTTTCTTTTTTTTAGTTGATACCCCCTTGTTTTTTTACCGCTTGCATGGGGACAACACGATACTCAAGGACCCTGTCGCAGCCCATCTTGAGGCTTACACTCTGGTAGCCGATGCGCTTAAGCATACCTATGGGGCGGACATAGCCCCTGCAATTGATCATCTCACTGAAATGACCCTTGCAATAAAAACCCTTTGCGAGGGACATATGGGATTTTCTGTAAAAAGATATATTAAAAAATATATAAAACCGGGCACCACCCTGTTCAAACTGGCCAAGGCCATTTCCGCTGTCACAGGGTAATGAGCAGCAATCCTCACTGAAGGGTAGCCGGGACAGCTGTTAAGGCTGACTCTTTCAATGACAATAGGTGCTCTGTAATGCCGAAACTTGACAAAACACTGCGCTTTAACTTAAAATTAAAAATAGTCATATTAAGAACAACACTATTATTTTTTCATAAGATAGCAGGGAGGTTATACCGTTAGGGTGAGAGAGCGGCTTATTTTTGTATGACAGAGACAGGCAGACCTGAAATAAGTGTGGTAATGCCGGCTTATAACCATGAGATGTATGTGGATGAGGCGATAGAGAGCGTACTTTCCCAGACATTCAAAGACTTTGAACTGGTCATAGTAAATGACGGCTCTACAGACGGCACGGAGGCTGTTATTAAACGATACGACGATCCCCGCATACGTTACTATTACCAGGAAAACGGTGGCTCACATGATGCAATAAACAAGGGAATTTCACTCTCACGTGGCGATTATGTCGCTATCATTAACTCAGATGACGCCTTCTACTGTGACCGCCTTGAGGTTCTACTGAACACGGCAAAAACCGAGGGGCTGGATTTTGTAGTTTCTGCGGTGACTCTGATTGACGGCAATTCCAACATAATCTCAGACCCAGCGCACATATGGATCAAGTGGTATGAAAAACTAAAGACTGCCTACAGAGAAAATGAATCTCCTCTTAAAGCAATCATGGTAGGCAATTATACAATCAGCACCTCCAATTTTTTTGTAAAACGCACCCTTTTTGATGAAATCGGTACATTAAGTAATCTCCGCTATGTTCTTGATTATGACTTTGCGATAAGGGCAATGAAGAGGGATGAGTCAAAGTTTCGTTTTCTGGTTGAGAGCGAACATCTTCTGTATCGTTTGCACGGTAAGAACACAATCCTTTCGGATACGGTGAGTGCTCACCTTGAGGCTTATGAGCTTATATCAGAGGCGGTGAAGCACATCTTTGGCAAGGAAATAATCCCGTCGGTTGACCATCTGAAGGAGATGACCTACTGTATCAGGTCACTAAGCGGGGGATACGAGAACTTTGCATCTCAGCTGCTTACCGAGCGTTATATAATAAGAAATTCCTTTAGCCATAAACTTGGTAAACTTCTCACTCTGCGCACCTTTAAAGAGAAAAAGGGTAAAACAGTAAAAGACGTACAATCACTGAAAGCAGGGATAGAGTTATTCATAGACGATGTTGATGTGGTATCTTTTGATTTATTTGATACAGTTTTTGACAGACACATTGAGCCACCCGAGCGGGTTAAAGCCCTTGTTTCCGAGCTGATTTCAAAGTATCTAAGAGACACATACGGCAAAGAGCTGGCGGCTATTGACATTCTTCTGATTAGAAATGAGGTTGAGACAAATCTTCGCAACTTTAATGCAACCCATGGGGAGGATTATGAGTGCTCTTACAAAAGTGTTGTAAGAGCAATGTCTGAGAAAATCCTCGGCAGGCTTGATGAGGACTTTGTCAAGCAGGTAATCGTTTTTGAAATCATAACGGAAAACCAGGCAATTTATGTAAAAGATGGAATGATGGATTTAATTAAATGGATAAAATCCAGGGGTAAGAAAATGATAGCTATCTCCGATATGTATCTAGATAAAGATATCTTGTGGGAGATTATACGATTGAAGTCATTGGCAGGGCTCTTCAGCTCTCTGTATGTATCATCGGAGAGAGCTTTAAATAAGATTTCAGGTAATCTGTTTAAACATGTAATGTTTTCCGAAAAAACACTTCCGGAGCGGATTCTTCACATAGGAGATCATAAAGAGGCCGATTATAAAGTGCCGGTAAGCCTCGGATTTAAAGCTATACGTTTTTATGATTTAAAACAGCACAAAAAAAAACACATTTTAAAGACATACAATACCCTGGCCAACAATAATATCTACTGGTGCGGCAGGTATCTGCTTCAGTTGGTTAAACCTTCAAGGGAAACCACGGAGAGCAGTTTTTTTTATCACTATGGTTATACACTTTTAGGGCCTCTTTATGCGCTTTTTGTTTATGGTGTCATTGAAGCGGTAAAAAGATTTCACCTGAAGAAGCTGTTTTTTATAGCACGTGAGGGGGACCTTTTTCTTGAGATATACAACAGGCTTGCCGGTAATTTTTTCAAAAAAGATGAACTGCCGGAGGCCCTCTATGTTTATATAACAAGAAAGACTACAGCGCTTCCATCAATCTATAAGGGGTTAACAAAGGAAAAAGCATGGATGACTTTTCATAAGCCGCAGAAAGAGGGGCTACAGTCACTTTTTGATGTTTATGGACTGCATGAGAGTGAGTTTGAGGAAATTGCTTTAAAATCCGGGTTTTTAAGCCTTCAAGAACCGGTAAGAGAAAAAGACAATTGGTGTTTGACTGTTATGCTGAAGGATCAGAGATTTCAAAAGTTAGTTAAGAAAAAAGCCAGGAAGGAAAGGCATATGCTCAGGGATTATTTACGCCAAACCGGTTTTTTTGGAAGTAAGTCCGTTGCCTTTATAGATATTGGATGGAGTGGTTCGATACAGAAGTTTTTAGATGATACTTTTGGTAACAGGCCGGACTATCCACACTTATACGGCTTGTATTTTGGCTTTAGTAATGGTGCAAGGTATGTTTTTAATTCGGCTAAAAACACTATCGTGGGCGTATTGTTTGATGACAGGTATAGTAGCCCTGTTGAGAGGATATTCAGCCGGTTTGAAGAGCTCTTTGAGGAGGGCGCAAGGGCACTACATGCAACTGTCACCGGTTATAAAAACAATCCTCACACAAAAGAAATTGAACCCATTTACAAAGATGACAGCGACAGAGCCAGAGAGATCGAACTGCAGCACAATTCTGATATATCCGATATAAGAAGAGGGGTATTGGATTTTACAGAAGAATTCCGGAAAGCGCTGGTATTAACTAACTATACATTTTCCGAGCTGAAACCGTTCTTTATGACCATGGCTGAACGTGCTGTTGCTTTTCCTAAAAAAGATGAGATAAAAGAGCTGTTTTCCATTAAGCATGCTGAGGATTTCGGCAGAAAAAACATTACAGACTTAAGTGGCTGTATGATAGAGAAAAAATCAGTGCTTCTAAGTCCGGCGGCATTTAAGAGGATTGTTAAAGATTCCATGTGGCGCTATGGTACGGCAAAAAGTCTGGGAATTCCGGGCATGAATGTTTTTTTCCGGCTGCTTGATATTGTAAGAGGAATTTAGTAGTGCAAATATGCCGTATTTAAAAAAAAACAACGACCTCTGTATTTGTGACCTGAAGCAGGTATTTATTATAAGTGTCCTGCACAGGTTTATATTCTACCTTAAATACAGATACATTCACTACTGTCCTCAGGTAAAAGAGATCATAACCGCATGGCTTGCGCACAGTGCCTTTTATCTTCACCGCAGTCTTATAAAAATTGGAGTTTATCTGAGAAAACTGTGGAGACTGCCGGCAAGAATTTTTCTATATGTGTTACGGCGTCTTTTCAGGGGAGTTGTTACGTAGTACCGTTTTGAGGAGGCTGTGGCGGACTGCATCACTGCCTGAGAAATTTATTCTATCCGCAAAAATTGACACAAAGCAGCTAAAAACGTTATAATTATCACTTACTAAGCACTAACAAGAGGAAGTCTTTTAACGCACTATGCCAGGGCTCTTTCAAGTAATACCGGTACTGTTACTGTTATTGATAAGCGGAAATGCCGAGGGCGGCCACAACGTCCGGCACTTTCCTGAAAATGTTCCTGAGCATGCATCCATCTATGGAGATATATCCACGCCCTTAGTGTTTGGTGACATTGATGGAGATGGAAAAAATGAAATCATCTTTGGAACTAAAAACGGCTATGTTTTTGCTATTGAGAGGGACGGGAAAAAGACCGGATTTTTGAAAGTTGGTGATTCTGTAAAGGTACAGCCGATATTGGTAAATTTTGAAAGAAACGCTCATCCCGACATAGTTGTCTTTAGCAGACTTTCCGAGTACAATAAACCGGCAAAAGAGAGTCTGATGGTTATCGTTGACGGAAAAATGTTTACCAAAAAGCTGGAAATTAAAATAGAAGGCAGTGTGGTTTCAAAACCTGCGGCTGCCGATTTTGACAATGACGGTAATGTGGATTTTCTTGTTTCAGGGCGTGGACTTTATTTAATAGACGGAGCTTATCTGGCAAAGATGGCTCCCCCTCAGGTGTATAGTTATTCCTCTTCAGGTGTCAGCCTTACATCCCCCGTGGTTGATGACTTTAACGACGACGGAATAAATGATTTTCTTATTCCATATACAAATAAGAATCAGTATTTTATAGACGTGTTTCTTTCGACCGGAAAAGAATTTGGTTATGTAAAAACCACATTTCCGGTCAGTGGCGAGATGAAAGTTCCTCCAACGACAGTTAGAACAAGGGATGATGCTGTTGTGCAATGGTTACTTATAGCTCCTGAGGCAGACAATAAAATTTCCTCATGGACACTTACATGGTCTCATGAGAGTGAGAAACTATCACTTAAGTTTAACAGCCGCAGTGCAGAGGTCCTGGCTGACGGTAAAAATCAGGTGCCGCTTATCTGTGAAAATGGAAATAGTTGTAAGTTGATGGCAAGAGCTCCGGATAACTCCACGTTAAGTTTCCTTGACCCGGTTAGTTTTAAAGGCGCGGACAGTACAGGTGGAATTCCTCAATATGCTAATATACCGGCTTATTTCAGAATTCGGCAAGGAGCTGCGGCGTCTCTGAGTACGGCCTTTATTGAGGATGGGACGCTCTATGTGTATGAGGCCGGCAAGAAGATAAAACTTGCCTCAGTATCCGCCGAAATTCCCGGCCTTGAAAAAATATATCTGTTTCCGGTTTTAAAAGACGGCGGCTCCGATTATATCCTTGCCGGAACAGACGGCGACAACAAAATATGGTTAGATGGCAACAATACATTTAAAGCTGACTTTGTGCAACCAAATGAGCACGGGTACTTAAATCAGGGAGTGTATCCATTGAAGGAAACTAACGCCTTTTTTGAAGAGATGGAAAATTTTATAGACATAAGAAATGAAGGCCGATTAAATGAAATGCTTAACTTAATGGCGCAGCTTTATCCGGGCAATGTGGATTTTCATAGAGGGGTGGAGGCATTAAAGACGAGAATAAAGGCGGAGGCACTGAGATATGCAAAACTTGAGGAGATGAAAAATGAGCTGAGAAAAAAGGCTTCTAAATATGATTATTTTCTGTTAGCGCAGTGGCTGCTTTCGGACAATATAGAAGTGAATCTTAATTATGTTGTAAAGCAAGACCCTGAGTTTCTGGAAGAGGAGCGGATAGCGGGATTGTACAAAGACTTAGAGCAGGTTAAATCTTTTTTGAAAGCCTTTTTTCCTATTACCTCCGGCATATTGGTTCTTATTGCAGTTGTTTTAATCATATTTAACTATTCTTTTTTTATAAAACTGTACCTTAATATTTTTGACCGTCTTGGCACAACCCTGTTATTCAAAAAACTGATAAGAGAGAGGGGCGGTGTTGAGGAATTAAATGAGTATCTGGAAGCTGAGGGCTATTTTAAGTGGCCGCTTGACCAAAAGACTGATTTCAGGTTCAGGATTTTCCTGGCTCTTTTATTAAAGGAAAAGAACCACCTCTGGTTTGAGGTTCTGAGTATCTATGAAATGGCCGTTCTTGCCTGCGGCGGCTTGAAAGACCAGGATAGGTGGACATTTTACCGGTATCTTCTGTACTTGTACAAAAGACTTTTTTACAAGAAAATCCACAGAGATTCTGTGTTTCTTTGGTTTGTTTTTCAGTTGAGGCACGCCTTTGCCAGTGACTTTTACGACTATCCCGACAGAGGGGATGCAGAGATATCACTTCTTAAGTATGAACTGGCCAGGGTTTTTATAAACATGAACGAGTACAAGCCTGCATTTAATTATTTCCATAAACTGATACTTCAAGACAGTGCAGCGGGACAGAGCCCTACAGCGGGGGACGATGTTTTAAGGTTTCTTGAATTTATACCGGAGAAGAAGCTTGAAAATTATTTTATTAATTATCGCAGGCATTTTTTCAGCAGAGTGCGGGGGCTGGCTGAGCAAATCAGGGTGTTGTCATTTTACCGGTTAAGGAACTTAAATGAAAGACTTGTTTCACTTATCAGCTCCATGTATGAGGAATGTTTTTTGAGAGGCGGTTTACCCAAAGTGATAGTGTCAAACTATACACCGGCGGATTTAGCCTGTGTTCACGGAGCGTTTATCACCATAAAAGCCATTAACAGGGTAAAAGGAACAGAGGTGGTGTTGCGCTGTATTTATAATAAGTACAAAGCACTCAACATAGCGTTGGACCCGCGGATTAAGGAACTTCCTGATATATTTGCAAGAGTGATAAATGTCCACAAAAATAAACGGTGGAGCGTTGTGGTAGAGCAGGCGTTACCATATAAGTCTTTAAAAAGGACAGCAGAGAAGGGGATTACAGTAAAAGAGGCGGTGGAGATATTGGTGTTACTTTCAGAGTGTTTGTTAAAGTATCGCTCCGGCTGGTTTGTACCAAACCTTCATCCGTCATTTATATTTAAAGAAGGCACAAACATTTATTTTTCGGCAACCGGAATATCCAAGCCCAACATGGACAGGATATATCTGAAAACATTCAAAAATAAGACAGGAGGAGATTTCTTTATAGACCCGTCTTTTGTAGAAAACCCGGTGGTTGAAAACGTGTTAAGTTCCACAGAGGCCATAGAAAAAAACACTGTAGCATTACTGGGTCTTATTGCGTATTATCTTATAGAGGGTAAGCCGTTAATAAAAGATAATTTTGTTTCAGGCCAGCATATTGTTCAGTTGACAAAGTGCAAAAGCGCCGGTAAGGCGATAAACTCAGCATTAAGTCCGCCCGATGAGAGGATATCTCTTAGTGAGTTTTGTAACCTTATACGGGAGATTTCATGGGAGCCGCAGGATGAGTCGAAAGTTTTGTAATACCAAGTAGCAGTCATAAAGAGTAACGAGGCGGCTGGGAGAAAGCTCCGGGATATACTAAAGCGTCGCTTTCCTCATTGCCGCCTGTGTTTACTTCTGACTGCTACTTGGCCTTTAGGGGAGACGTCAAGGAGCTTTCGACGAAGCCAACAAAGTTAATCGAATGAATGCAACTTGGTATAACGTGGATTTTGCCAAGGTGGTTGACAAGGCATGAAATATTTTTATACCATTAAACAGGAAGGAAATTAAAAATATGAAAGAAAGTGTAATTTTTGATACCCATGCATATGTGAAAAGGCTTAAAGCTGTAGGGTTTACTGAAGAACAAGCTGAGGTGCAAACTGAGGTTTTATCCGAGTTGTTAGAGGAAAGCCTTGCTACCAAACGTGACTTAAAAGAGCTTGAAAACATTCTTAGACGTGACTTAAAAGAGCTTGAGAATAATTTTAAGCGTGATGTGAAAGAGCTTGAAAACAAGGTTGCCCGTGATTTAAAGGAGCTTGAATTGAAATTATCTGTACGGCTTGGCACTATCGTTGCCGTAGGGATTGCAGGAGTTGCAGCGGTTATGAAGTTAATTTCACACTAAAATTCTTATAAATCAGAAATAATACATTGGAACCGGAAAAATTAGAGAAGGAATATCGTAATGAGTGTGAAATCTCCGTTGTTATACCTATGTACAATGAAGCGTCTAATGTTGCCTTTCTATTTCAGCGCTTAACCCCGATACTTGAGACAACCGGCCTCAATTACGAAATAGTTTGTGTTAACGACGGAAGCTCTGACGACACACTGAAGAGGCTGCAACAGGAAAGACAAAATAACCATGCAATAGTGATTATAGACCTCTCCCGTAATTTCGGCAAGGAGCTGGCCCTTACGGCAGGCCTTAAGTACACGGTGGGAAAGGCGGTTATCCCTATAGACAGCGACCTACAGGACCCCCCTGAGTTGATTATCTCAATGATAGCAAAGTGGCGTGAAGGCTTTGACGTTGTTTATGCTGTAAGACGCTCCCGATCCGGGGAGACCTTTTTAAAGCGTTTTACCGCTAAGATGTTCTACAAGACAATAAATTATATTACCGATATAGACATCCCCAGAGATACCGGGGATTTCAGGCTTCTTGACAGGCGGGTAGTTGACGTGCTTAACAAAATTCCGGAAAATACAAGATTTATGAAAGGGCTCTTTGCATGGGTCGGTTTTAAACAAACCGGTATATTTTATGACAGAGACCCCAGGTTCTCCGGTGAAACTAAGTGGAACTACTGGAAACTTTGGAATTTTGCTATAGACGGAATCACTCTTTTCAGTGTAACCCCCCTGAAGATTTGGTCTTATGTGGGATTTTCCATTGCTTTTTTATCATTCCTATATGCTTCTTTTTTAATTGTCAAAACATTAATCAGAGGGATAGATGTTCCCGGGTATGCATCCATTATGGTCACGGTACTGTTTATTGGTGGAATCCAACTTTTAAGCGTAGGGATTCTTGGTGAGTATATAGGACGGATTTACAGGGAGGTCAAAAGACGTCCCCTCTTTATTGTTAATAAAGTTTATGGAATAAATAAGGACAATGTTAATGAGGAGACCCCGGATACCTAACCACAGCAGCAGCTCAGCCCATTGTTCCGGGCTGAGGACTTAAGCAGATAAATCATGATTCAGACTTTTTTTATTTAATAAAATAATTTCAAACAAAAACATTGAATTAAATGTGTGAAGTATGTTATAAACAATGATAATTTAGTGGAGCCTTTATTGCTGTAAAGTTAAAAACATAAGGAGATGCTATGAAAAAATCGTCAATTATACTGTTTTCGTTTATATTTCTAATAATGAGTACCGGCATTTTATATGGAGCTGCAGATTATGTCTCAGAGGGAATAGCCCAGTTTAAGGAGGGCAATTACGAGGAAGCACTGGAACTCTTTAAAAAAGCACAGCAGGGACAGCCGGGCACATCAACTATATCTTACTACCTGGGTGTTACTTACAAAAAAATAGGTGATTTAAAAAGTGCTGAGAAGTATTTTAAAGAATCCCTCCATTTTGTGCCACCGGTGGCAGATGCATATATTGAGCTGATAGGCACCCTCTACGTCTCAGATAAACTAGATGAGGCGCGCCAGTGGATTCAAAAAGCGGAAAACGACAAAATACTCCCAGGACAAATCGCTTTTTTAAAGGGACTGGTATTGCTTAAAGACAATGACAACGAGGGGGCAATAAGCTCATTTAAAAAAGCAAAGGAGCTCGATTCAACAGTCATTCAGGCTGCGGATTTTCATCTGGCTATAGCGTACAGCAAGGAGAGGCAATTTGATGAGGCAGGCGGCTATCTCGACAAAGTGGTTGCGGCAGACCCTACCTCTGATATGGCGTCATTTGCAAAAGAGTACCAAAAGGAAATAGCAAAAGGCAAGGAGGCATTTAAAGAATGGCAATTTACCGTTGGTGTATCCTACAGGTATGACGACAATGTACTGTCCAAACCCATTGATGATATCCCTGGAGTAGATATATCAGGCGAGAAGGACAGCGCCATTCTGAACCTCTTCAGAATTGATTACCGTCCAAACCTTGGCAGCAAGTGGTTTTTTAATGCTCAGTACAATTTCCTTAGTACTGTCTATTTTAAAAACGAAACACATAACCTGTTTATAAATAGTTTATCACTAAGCCCGGGGTATAATTTCAAGGACTCCGCTCTGTCCTTCCCCCTTACATACACACATGCGATACTTAAAGATAAGTCCTACATGGGGGTTTTGTCACTTAAGCCTATTTACAACTGGATTTTTGTGCCAAACAATATAGCACAGGCATATGTGGGCTATGAATTGCGTGATATGATGGCAAAGATATATGATCCGGATGAAAACCGTGATTCCAACAAGTTTCTGGGCGGCTTCGGTTATGTTTATGTTTTCTCCAAAGGCCAGGGAATGTTTAACTTAAAGTACGAGTACTCATATGACGACACTGTGGGTAGTAACTGGGTAAATGACGGACATAAAATAAATGCCGGTCTTGTCGTGCCTATCGAGGAAAAACTATCCGGTATCATTACGGGCGAGGCTTTTTTCCAAAACTACAAGAATGAACACAACGTGTTTTATGTTCACAGAAAGGATGATTCATACACCTTTGGCGCCAGCCTTGTCTGGCAGGCACTGAAGAATTTTAACGTCAACTTTAACTACACACATACAGATGTTACCTCCAATATTTACATCTATGAATACAAACGAAACATGTTTACCACAGGGGTTGAGTACAGGTTTTAGATTAGATGATAACTAAAACAACAAAAAGTTTTTTAATACTCCCTGTAATGGTATTTCTGCAAATACTTACAGTGTATGCTTCCCATGCGCTAAGTGCTGAAGCTGTAAGGATTGGAATATTTGAAATTCAGAAGATAATAGCTGAGGCTAAACCGGTAAAACAATACCGGAAAAGATATGATGATACGCTTACGCAAAAGAAAGCCCCTCTTTTACAGAAAGAAGAGGAGGCTAAAAAATTAAAGGAAAAAATAGACAAGGGCGACCTCAAACTGGATGAAAAGTTAAAACTGGAAGAACAGTTCGCCCAAAAACTTAGAGAGCTAAAACGCCAGAAAGAGGACCTCGATCAGGAAGTGCTTCAAATGGAAAAATGGCTGAAAGCTCAGGTTTTTAAGGACCTTAATGAAATAATAGCAGAAATAGGGAAAAAGGACGATTATACAATTGTAATAGAAAGAAACACAGGCGGTATTGCTTATGCCAAACCTGCTATTGATTTAACTGACAAAATCATAGAATTGTACAACCAAAAGAAATAATATTGTTGCTGTAATCTTAGTTTTACTCAAATATTAACAGGAAAACCGATTTTCTATACCGGAATTCAGTTAAGTTTTTCATGTTTGCTTTTTTTGTATGTAAATGTTAAAATCGCTGAGGCAGATATGTCTTAGTTGCTGATTATGAAAATGCAAATGGTTCGGGGGGAGTTGGATTAAAGTCAGGCAGCACCGCTGAAATGGCAGTTAGTGCAGTTTTTAAACAAGCCGGCAAAGATTATATTATGAAAAAGGCAACTGTGTCAGAGATTACAAACATAAAAGAGTGTATGTTTTATAGCACTGATGCCGCAAGAGCAATGCCTCTTATGGACATATATGAAACTGATGACCTGCTTGTGTTTGAGATAGATGCGCCTGGGATAATCCTGGAAGAGGTCAATGTAAAAGTCTGTGATGACCTTGTGGTAATTGAGGGAGACAGGAGGAAGACAACACGCTCTGAAGGAAGCCGTTTCCTCTGTATGGAAAGGTGTTATGATCACTTCAAACGTGTGGTGAAACTACCGGTAAAGGTTAATGTTGCTACCGGCAAGGCTGTTTACTCCAAAGGCGTAATAAGGCTTACTTTTGAAAAGATTAAGGACAGAGTTATACAAATTACTATCGAAAGAGGGACAATAGGAGATTGAGATGGGTGAAGCTGATAAAAAAATAGATGAAAAAGAGCTTGAAATTCCGGAAATGCTGCCGGTACTGCCGGTCAGAGATATAGTTGTATTTCCTTATATGATAATCCCTTTATTTGTAGGACGTGAAAAGTCCATCAGCTCTATAGATTCATCATTAAGCACCAACAGGATGATAATGCTGCTGACCCAGAAGGACCTCAACACTGAAAACCCCGCCATAGATGAGCTTTATCATACAGGCACTGTAGGGCTTATTATGCGTATGCTGAAGCTACCGGACGGACGCGTTAAAATACTGGTTCAGGGGCTTACAAAAGCACGTTGCTCCCAAATATACGAAAAAGACAACATCTATGTTGCCCATATACAGAAAATTGAGGAAAAAAAACCGGAGGTTCTCACCCTGGAGGTAGAGGCCCTTATACGCTCGGTTAAGGAGCAGATAGAGAAAGCTCTGTCTTTGGGTAAGACGATTTTACCCGATATTATGATAGTGATAGAAAACCTCGATGACCCCGGCAGGCTTGCAGATTTAGTTGCTTCAAACATCGGGTTAAAAACTGACCAGGCGCAGTATATTCTTGAGATTGAGAACCAGTTTGAACGGCTAAAGAGGGTGAGTGAGGTTCTTAACCGTGAAATTGAGCTCCTCATAGTGCAGCAGAAAATCCAGACGGAGGCTCGCGGTGAGATAGATAAAACCCAGAGGGAGTACTTCCTCAGAGAGCAGCTTAAGGCTATACAGAAAGAGCTTGGCGATATAGACGAAAAGATGGAGGAGATCCGGGAATTCAGAAAGAAAATCGAAGAGGCGAAGATGCCTGAAAAGGTTCAAAAGGAAGCTGAGAAACAGCTTAAACGCCTTGAGAAAATGCACCCGGACAGTGCAGAGGCCGCCACTGTCAGAACATACCTCGACTGGCTTGTGGAATTGCCGTGGTCTAAATCCACTAAAGACAACATCAACATAAAAACGGCAAAAAAAGTATTAAATGAAGACCACTACGATCTGGAAAAAATAAAGGAGCGGATTTTAGAGTATCTTAGCGTAAGAAAGTTAAATCCGAAAATGAAGGGGCCGATTCTATGTTTTATAGGGCCGCCCGGAGTGGGAAAGACCTCGCTTGGAAAGTCCATAGCAAGGGCGCTGGGCAAGGAGTTTGTGCGTATGTCCCTTGGCGGGGTGCGAGATGAGGCTGAAATACGAGGCCACAGGAGAACCTACGTGGGTGCATTGCCGGGCAGAATCATACAGGGCATAAAACAAGCCGGAACTAATAATCCCGTCTTTATGCTTGACGAGGTTGATAAAATCGGTACGGATTTCAGGGGAGACCCCTCATCAGCCCTCCTTGAGGTTCTTGACCCGGAGCAGAATAACTCTTTCGTTGACCACTACATTGCAGTGGCCTTTGATCTTACTAAAGTCATGTTTATAACCACGGGCAATATCGCCGACACCATTCCAGGACCACTTAAGGACAGAATGGAAATAATCAGTCTCTCCGGTTACACGGCTGAGGAGAAAAACGGCATAGCAATAAATTATCTGATTCCTAAACAGTTTCAGGAACACGGTCTTACAAAGGGAGTGCTGAGAATATCCAACTCAGCCCTTAACCTTCTCATCACTCAATATACAAGAGAGGCCGGCGTAAGAAATCTCGAGCGTACTATAGCCAAACTATGCCGTAAAGTAGCTAAACAGATAGCCGAGGGGAAGCGCAGAAAGTTTCTCGTAACTAATAAGAACCTTTCAAAGTATCTGGGAGCACCGAGGTTTTTACCGGAAGAGGAAATGAAAAAAGACGAGGTCGGTGTCACTACAGGATTGGCATGGACAGAAAGCGGCGGTGACATTATATATGTTGAAGCCACCACAATGAAAGGCAAAGGCAACCTTACCATAACCGGGCAGCTTGGTGATGTTATGAAAGAATCGGCTCAGGCGGCTCTTTCGTATGTCCGTTCCCGAGCCAAAGAACTCGGCATTAACGAGGATGTTTTCTCAGAAAAAGATATTCACATACACGTACCGGCCGGTGCTATTCCAAAAGACGGCCCCTCTGCGGGCATTACTATAACAACGGCTGTTGCCTCAGCTCTTATCGGTGTCCCTGTCCACAAAAACATTGCTATGACCGGTGAGGTAACTCTCAGAGGAACGGTCCTGCCTATTGGCGGTCTTAAAGAAAAAACTCTTGCAGCAAAACGGCTCGGCATAAGAAGAATCATAATACCAAACAGAAATCAAAAGGATCTGGACGATATACCCAAGTATATCAGAAAGGACATGGAGTTTATACTTGCTGAGACCATGGATAACGTCCTTGAAATAGCTTTAAAGAAACCGGCTGCAACATAGTCTGACACTATGAAAAACTCCGGAATGGGTGAGCTGTCCCTTGTAAAACACATAAGGGAGAGCTTTTTTAAAACTGCCGAGGGGCTGATTGTAGGAATTGGGGATGACGCCGCCGTCTTAAAACCTCCGCGCGGTCTTCTTACCGCAACAACAGATGCGATGATGGAGGGGGTACATTTTGACCTTTCGTATTGTACCCTATATCAGGTGGGATATAAACTTGTCAGTGTAAACGTAAGTGATATTTATGCCATGGGAGGGCGTCCGCTTTACATGCTGTTGTCACTTGCAATCCCTAAGGAAAGAGCCAAACTCTGCATTGATGAGTTTTTAAACGGTCTGCGGAGTGCTCTGACTATTTATGATACAACTTTAGTCGGAGGGGATGTGACCTCATCACAGTCAGGGCTGGCCCTAAGTGCCACACTCATAGGAGTTGCAGAAAACAGTCCTGTTATGAGAGCAGGGGCAAAACCAGGCGACAGGGTTTACGTTACGGGGCAGCCCGGAAACTCGGCGGCGGGTTTACAGCTCCTCAAGAAAATCAGGCGCCAGATTCACTTAGAAAACGCCGAGACGATAGATGATTTTCATATACCATGGAGCACCTTGAAGCCGCTTATCACAAGACACCTTATGCCCACAGTCAAACATCGCCAGTTTACTGAAAACATAAACGCTATGATAGACATCAGTGACGGCCTCTCCATTGACCTCAGGCGTCTTTGCACTGAAAGCGGTGTCGGTTGCAGGCTTTATGAAAACTATCTGCCTGTATCTAACGAATTAACTGATTCATGCAGCTACCTTGGAGTTGACCCCATTGATTTATGTCTTTGCGGTGGTGAGGACTATGAATATCTTTTCACCTGTTCCTCTGCCGCCGATGTTACAGATGCTGTTTACATTGGTGATATTGTCAAAGAGGGTATTACAATTGTAACTAAAGACGGCAATGAAACAGAGCTTAAGGAATGTGGGTATGTACATTTTGAAGATTAGAAATGCCTTTAAGCAGCTCCTTGGCCTTGACGATCCTCCTTTTTTGATCGCCCTGTCTTTTGGCATAGGGGCGCTTATCGGGTTCTCTCCGCTCTTTGGCATTCACACCCCCTTAGCCCTTATTCTGGCTTGGGCTTTCAAACTAAATAAGGTGTCTATCATAACAGGTGTCTATCTGTTGAACCCTTTGACTATGGTTCCGATATATACATTTGGCACATGGGTTGGAATTAAAGTCTTACGCAGTGATGCCTCCGTTGCAAATCTTAATTTTAAACACGTGACATTGTCCAATATAGGAGAGACTTTTGGGGCACTTTTTTGGCCGTTTTTTGTCGGCAACACTATAACCAGCATTATTGGAGGTGTATTAAGTTTTCTCATTTTATTTTATATCATCAAACTAAGATCCAGACTAAAACCGATTGAGGCAAACACACTGCCACATAACCAATAATGACCACCCCTACCGCCTTTATAATTACACTGGGCTGCCCTAAAAACCGGGTGGATTCTGAAAATCTTGAGACCCTCTTTCATAAAAACGGCATAAACACCGTCTCTTCACCTAAAGACGCATCTTTTTTAATTATCAACACCTGTGGGTTTATCGAGGATGCCAAACGGGAATCTATTGGTGAAATCCTCTCACTCATAGACGAAAAAAAACAGGGCAAAAAAATACTTGTTTTTGGTTGTCTGGCGCAAAGGTATAAGGATGAGCTTATGGCGGAAATTCCTGAAATTGATGCTATCTGGGGAGTAGGCAGCGAGGATGAAATAATCCGCTACTGCAAGGAGACCCAAATATCAGATGAGTTAACCGGCAAAAAGCAGCTCCGGCTGAAGATGCCCCCTAATCAACCCTATGTTTATTTAAAAGCAGCCGAGGGCTGCAATCGCAGCTGTTCGTTCTGTGTTATACCCTCAATAAGGGGGAAATTCAGAAGTTTCCCTGTGGATAGCATTATAGAAAACGCTAAAATGCAGATACTGAGCGGTAAGAAGGAGTTGGTTTTTGTAGCTCAGGACCTTACCTCCTATGGCTCAGACTCAAACACATCACTGCCCTCATTAATCAGGGCTGTGGCTGCCATCAGCGGGGATTTTTGGATACGTCTCCTTTACCTCTACCCAACCTCCGTTACTGATGAACTCATTGCGTGCATCAGAGATGAGGAGAAAGTGCTCAAGTATTTTGATATTCCGTTTCAGCACTCCGAGGATAGGATACTAAAAGCTATGGGACGGGGAGGCGGTAAGATTCACCAATTAAAACTTGTAGAAAAAATTCGCAGCCGGATACCTTCAGCAACACTTAGAACAACCTTTATAATCGGGCATCCAGGAGAGACAAGAAGTGATTTTACAGCCCTTATGAATTTTGTTAATGAGGTGCGCTTTGACCACCTTGGTGTGTTTTCGTACTCCGATGAGGAGGGTACACTCTCACACACAATGCCCAAAAAGGTATCTGTCAGAACAATTAAAAAACGTATTGATGAGATAATGATGCTTCAGGCTAAAATCTCATATGAGAAGAATCTGGCTATAATCGGAGGCACATATCCGGCTCTGATTGACGAGGCCGGTGAAAATGTTTTAATCGGACGTCTTGCGCGCCATGCTCCTGAAATTGACGGTAATGTTATTATAAATTTATCCGGCGATGAAAAAATGAGTCACAAAACCCTTTCAAGTTTTATAAACGTAACTATAACCGATGCCTCTGAGTATGATTTAACAGGAAAAATTCTTACTACCGGTATAAAATGAATATGAAAGCAACCACCTTTGCACAGAAAATAACACCTCTGCATGTAGCGCTTTTTTTTCTGACATTACTATCCACACTGGTTGCCGGTATGATTCAAAAGGGGATAAACCCATTAAGTTCACCCGGTAAATTCTATGAAGGGTTGCCGTTTGCTCTGACCCTTATGGGGATTCTTCTTTCGCATGAGCTTGGCCACTATGTAGCATCGGTTAAACATCACACATTGGCTACACTTCCGTACTTTATACCGGCGCCGTCTATATTCGGCACATTTGGTGCATTTATAAAAATGAAATCTCCCATTCAAACTCGTACCGCCTTAATAGACATCGGCGCCTCAGGGCCTATAGCCGGATTTGTTTTCTCACTAATCGCCTCAATTGCAGGTCTCATGGGTTCGGAAGTTGTAAAGACAACCGGCACAGAGGGCATAGTTCTGGGTGATTCCTTATTATTTACTCTTTTATCTAAAATTATAATCGGTACACCTCCTGCCGGATACGACATAATGTTAAACTCAGTGGCATTTGCCGGATGGATTGGTCTTTTTGTTACATCGTTAAATCTCCTGCCGGTTGGGCAGCTTGACGGCGGCCATATTGCCTATGCTGTAACAGACATCGGCCACATGTGGATGTCAAGGATAATTGTCGCAATTCTTGCCTGTATGGGCGGGCTCTACTGGGAGGGATGGCTTGTATGGGCTTTTTTAATGATTCTCCTTGGCATACATCACCCGCCGGTTTACTTCGCTGAGTTCCCTCTCCATGCTTCAAGGAAAAAAGTCGCTGTCATCTCTTTAATTATTTTTATTATCACTTTTATGCCGTCTCCTTTTATATTAAAAGATTAAATAAACTGCTTATGCAGTTATTGATCTTCCCCCGATTCAGTGGACACAAAGTTTCAGTATTCTATCTTATTTAACTGTCCACTGAATCGGGGGAAGATCAAAAAAAAAACTACTTTACATTTTTTTATTCATTTTGTTACACTAATTTTATGGCAAGGAAAATTGATATGTTGCAGGTATATCATCGGCTAAAGGGAGCGCAGCTTAGCAGCAAGGCCGCTAATCAGCTTATTTCGCAGCCTGCTACCAGGTCGGATGTGGATGAGCTGTTAATTGAGTTAAAAAAGGTACTTGCTACAAAAGAAGACTTGAGAAATGAAATCAACAGGCTGATTGCTGAGCAGAAAAAAACACGTCAGGCAATTATGATAAATATTTTAATCATTGCTGTTCTTTTTATTCTGAACAATCCGGCTTCTTTAGATTTTGTCTCAAACCTTTTAGGGATTTTTCAGTAACGGCTGTCACCATTATGTTCATTTAAAACAAGCAACTGAAAATGCCGGTCCGTTGGGGTGCTCAGGTTGTTCAAATGCCGGTTGAATATCTTCAAAGCCAAAGAATCTGAGTGCAGACAATATGTCTTCTCTGAGCATCCAATGGCTGTAAGGGGTAGTGCAGTCGGGGACGGAACAGGAAGGCACCCCGCCGTAATAGTACCTATAGAGGGTGTGTTTAAATCCTTGATAGTTATGCTCCTGAGATGTTTCCTCTGTGAAAAAACCGTCTATGAGGGCATTGTTTTTTATCCGTTCCTTGTCGTAGTAATGGCTCCAAAGGTAAAACTTATCACACACCCTTGAAATAAGCGATATTAACTCAACAGGATTTATATCCTGGTACAAAACACCACTTGCAATGCAGACGTCAAATTTATCCTCAGTTACTCGAAGGTACTCTGTTAAATTACCAAGGTGGAACCGGCTCCGCTTAAGCTCCAATATTTCTTTTATAATAAGGCATTTCATGTATGGCACTGAGTTTGTCTCTATAGAGAGTACTGATTGTGCCCCCATCTTTTCGAGCATATATGAATAAGCGCCTTCTACCGGACCAAGCTCAAGTATGTTCCGGTTATGAAAACCTCCAAGATACATTTGAGCCCACAGAAGCCTCGGGTCTTCAAATAGCGGCATTGCACCGGCTTCTGATTTGTCATATGGCGGTGGCAGTTTGCAAATCCACTGTCCTTTAAAGATATCAAGCACATTTTGCACATCCACTCCGGTGGTTATATGGTCATCACTGATTTTCAAAGGCGGCCTCCTTTGCGATTTCTTCTAAAAGTACACAGCTTGCCGTATTTAGAAATTTAACCACAAAAAACTTATACCAAGTTACAGTCAAAAGAGTAACGAGGCGGCAAGAAGAAAGCGACACAGGCGTACTATGCTCGTACGTCAAGGAGCTTTCGACGAAGCCAACAAAGTTAATCGAATGAATGCAACTTGGTATTACAGATGTCTCCAACTCTCTTCAACTATCTTATAGTCACCCGGACAGCCGTACAACACCAGTGTCTTTATGCCTTTGTCTGAAACCGTATCTGAGGTGTACTCCTGTGTGAAACTTACCTCTATGCGCTTTCCAGAGACAACTTTAAATTTTATATCCTTAGCATTAACTTTCAAACTTTTTGAAGCCTTAAATAATCCCTTCTTATAAGCCTTCCATTGTTTAACATTCATCCCGTCAGATGAAAAAGCCGGGGAATAATGGCTTATGTACTTTTCGATATCCTTTGACTGCCATGCCGCTCTCCATTTAGATACTATGGTTGAAACATGCTTAGACACTATAGGTTCAACATCCATCTTGTTAAATTCCTCGGCTATTACCTTAAATTCATCGCTGCCACCGCCCCCTGTCAGGTACAGAAGTTTTGTGCCGTAAGAAAGCACATTGTCGGCACAGTAGAGCTGATTGAACTTATACATAAGAGCATTGGAATTCTCAGTGAAAATGTTTATATCCGAGGTTACCACTTTTCTGTTGGGATAGACCTGCATAAGTTTCTTTTTTTCAGCTAAATATCTCTGTGCGGTTCCGTTTGACTCCCCTTTGAACTTAGTATCAAAGAAACTGGCAAACCCCTCATAATCACCCTTCTCCCAACTGGTTATAAATTTTTTGAATATATCCATATATTTCTTTTTCTTTTTCTTATACTCTTCTATGTTAAGGAAATGAAGATGTTCGGAAATAATCACAGGCGTTCCTAATATAAGAAAGGTCTTCAGATGTTCAAAGTCTTTGTTTTGTAGAGCAACACAACCCTTGGTCTTGTTATCGTTTCTCTCCTCGCCCATACCGTGAATCCAGATGCCGTGCCCGGTGCGTCCCATGTTTTTGTCCACTATGTTGGGGTAATTAAGCGTTAAAGCGCCGTCACCAAACAGCTTGCGGTCCAGCTTCTCCGGTGGTATATACTTTGTTATGAAATAGAAACCCTCAGGGGTTTTCAAATCCCCTTCTCTTACTTTTGAACCATTATTTTCACCTGTTATTACCTTGTAGTCTTTTACGATGTATGGAACGGTATCTTTAACAGTTACCGAATAGAGAGTGCTTGTGGTTTTATCTACGAGTATTACATTGAAATTATCGTTGTTGTCTGTAAAAACATTACCGGAGAGGGAGTCTATATGGGACTGCTCCTTGGAAGTCCCCTCAACAGCATATACATTGCCGCAAAACAGTGCTGTTGCAACAGCAAAAAACGACGAGATGAATAAAAATACCTTCTTTAACACTAAAATACCGGTACCCTCACAAAAATTGATAATGCCGGCATCAAGGCAAAGCCGGCTGCCGCCGCAAATGATGTAATTTGCAAAGCATCTGCTATTTTGACCAAATCAACAGCTCCTCCATCGTCACCTATGACAGACTTATTTACCAAAATACCGCTGTAGTATGAAGCTCCCCCCAATGCTATGCCCAGAGCACCGGCCATCGCCGCCTCAGGCCTTCCCGCATTTGGGCTCGGATGCTTACCACCGTCTCTTACCAACACCATAATGCTTTTATAAACTGACAGGCGCTTTGCTCTGTCTGTGTCCCCTTTTCTTATAATTACATAAATTACCGAATAGTATAACATAGATATAAATTTTAAAGCAAGAGTGCCGGCAACTATTAAAAAAGCCGTCAAACGTGATGGGATAAAGTTTGTTATATCATCAAGTTTTGCCCCTGTTTTGCCAAAATATAAATATTTTGTGTTTTTATATCCAACCATCGAGTCTATAGTGTTTATCGCCTTATAGGCAAAAGCCAGTGGCAGGCCTCCAATGGCAAAATAAAACATTGGTGCAATTACTCCGTCCGATAAGTTCTCCGAAAGACTCTCTATCGCTGCCTTTATAATTGCCGGCTGTTCCATCTGATGCGTATCACGACCGACAATTGAGCTCAGAGCCTTTCGTGAGCCTTCTGTATCACCGCTTTGTAACAGTTTATATACCAGGACCACAGAGTCTCTGAGCCCGCAGTAGGCTATTGAAAATGAACCAATAATGCCGATAATTATGTCTGACAGTGCAAACCTGCCGCCTACTATAAACACATTGCCAAAAACCTTGTTTGTGTAATAATTTATAAAATAAAAAAAAACATATGTTACAGAAACAACGGCGATAACCATGACTGCTCCGCAAAAAAGCTCTCCGCCTTTTGTGCTTGTAAGTTTCCTGAGGCTTGTCTCTGATTTTTCAATCAAAAGGCCTATTGCTTTTACAGGGTGTGGAAACCACCTGGGGTCGCCTATAAGCAAATCCACAATAAAGGCAATAAGAAGTTGCAGCGGTATGCCCGCAAGGTACTGTATGTCCATATTATTATATTAACTCCTTCTAAGAGACTCCCTCCATGTGTTTGTTTTTAAAGTCTTTTCTTTATTTGTCATTCCCAACTTGATTGGGAATCCACTTCTTTTTTCCTCTATAATAAGGATATGGATTCCCTTTTTCAAGGGAATGACAAAAAAAAGGGGGAGGAAGCACCCTTCCTCCCCGGAGTATACGAAATTTTATCTCAACAGGGCAAGTACGTTTTGCGGGGCCGAATTGGCCTGAGCCAAAACCGAAATGCCGGACTGTTGTAGAATCATAGACTTAGTAAGGTTTGCTGTTTCGGAGGCAAAGTCGGCATCCATAATTCTGGACTTTGACCCCTGAGTTGTCTCTATTACGTTGTCTATGTTTCTGATAGATGCTTCAAACTGGTTAGCCTTAGCTCCCATGTCTGATTTTGAACTGGTTACAAAATTTAAAGCTGCATCAATCGCAGCAATAGCATTTGAGGCTTGCGATCTGAATCCGGTAACGCTGGTTGAATCTGCTACCTGAAACGATGCTATACCGGTATAGGTAATACTGCTTTTAGCCTCAAAACTCCAGTTAGGCGGATATCCTGCACCGCTTACAAAGCTGGCATCCCCTATACCATTTACTCCGCTTGTGGTAGCGGTGTGAATATCTTTTAAGTAAACGATTGCTCCATTTTTACCGGTTGGAGTAAATATCGGGCCACCCAGGGCATCTGTGTTCATTGAGCCGACTGCAACCCTTATCTGGGCGTCACTGGCTGCATAGCTTGTATGGATTCGTTGATCAAAAGCACCGGCAAGCAGCCTCTTGTCATTGAACTTGGTCTGCTCCGATATTCTCCCTATTTCCTCTACAAGTGAATTTACTTCCTTTTGCATGTACGATATATCGGTTACGCCATACTGCCCGCTCATTGCCTGCACGCCAAGCTCACGAATTCGCTGTAGGTTTTGAGTGATTTCATCCATTGCACCCTCGGCAGTCTGCACCATTGACATACCATCGTTGGCGTTTCTTACCGACACGGTCAAGCCTCTGACCTGTGAAGTCATTCTTGTTGCTATTGCAAGCCCTGCTGCATCATCCTTTGCTGAGTTTATCCTGTATCCTGATGATAATCTTGCCATTGCATCCTGCAACGGAGTTTGTGTTCTTCTCAAATTACGTTGAGAATTAAGAGACATTATGTTTGTATTTATTACAAATGCCATGGTAAACCTCCTTGCGTCTTTTTTAAATAGCATCCAGCTATTCGGTTAATCTACAAGTCAATATGTCCTAATACTATAAACACTAATTCTACATCTCATACACCTCCAAATATTTCAATAATTCAACTTATTGGGATTACAACCCAATTCTGTTATCCTCCTGCTTTATCAGTATTTTTCTATCTCAACAGTGAGAGCACATTTTGCGGAGCCGAGTTGGCCTGAGCCAAAACCGATATGCCGGACTGTTGTAGAATCATAGACTTAGTAAGGTTTGCTGTTTCATTAGCAAAGTCGGCGTCAATAATTCTGGACTTCGACCCCTGAGTTGTCTCTATTACGTTGTCTATGTTTCTTATAGACGCTTCAAACTGGTTTGCTCTTGCACCCATGCTGGCTTTTGAGCTTGTAACATAATTCAATGCCGCATCAACTGCAGCGATAGCATTTGACGCTTGGGACCTAAACCCTGTCACACTGGTTGAATCCGCCACCTGAAAAGCCGTTGTTCCGGTAAAAGTGATTGTGGATTTAGCTTCAAAACTCCAGTTAGGCGGATACCCTGCACCACTTACAAATGAGCCATCCCCTATGCCGTCTATTCCGCTCGTTGTAGCAGTATGGATATCTTTTAAGAATACGGTTGTACCATTTTTACCGGTAGGCGTAAAAATCGGGCCACCCAGGGCATCCGTGTTCATAGAACCGATTGTAACCCTTATCTGGGCGTCACTGGCGGCATAGCTTGTATGGAGCCGTTGATCAAAGCCCCCGGCAAGCAGCCTTTTGTCATTAAATTTAGTTTGCTCTGAAATTCTCCCTATCTCCTCAATAAGGGCATTTACTTCCTTTTGCATGTACGATATATCGGTTACTCCGTACTGCCCGCTCATTGCCTGCACGCCAAGTTCACGAATTCTCTGAAGGTTCTGGGTGATTTCATCCATTGCGCCCTCAGCAGTCTGCACCATTGACATACCGTCGTTGGCATTTCTTACCGACACAGTCAGACCTCTTATCTGAGTGGTCATTCTTGTCGATATTGCAAGCCCTGCTGCGTCATCCTTTGCTGAGTTTATCCTGTATCCTGATGATAATCTTGCCATTGCATCAGCAAGCGGAGTCTGGGTTCTTCTTAAGTTACGCTGTGAATTGAGGGACATTATGTTTGTGTTTATTACAAATGCCATGATAAACCTCCATGTGTCGTTTTAGTCTAATAGCATCCGGCTACTAGTTTTAATAGTAATTGCACTTAACGGTTCTGATACAACACCGTCTATATACTTAATTTATAATCTTAAATAAATTAAGCTGACAGCGGTTATGTATCGTTGATAAGTTTGTGATGGAGAATTATTATTGTTGCTGCAGTTATTAAAGTCATGTCAACCTCCTTGTAATTTCACCAATTCTGACAGCATCCGGCTGCCGTTTTAAACCTAAAAACAAATATTTAACTTACTACTTTTTTATTGTCGTGCCCAGTGAGCTTTACGGTACTGTATCCTTACAATACCTAAACACTGTTAACACTTATTGCCTTCTATTTGTCTTCTTTCTTTCCTTTTTTTCCTTTCCTTTTTCCTGCTTTTAATAGTTTATCGGTAGTATTTTGGAAAAACTTAACAGTGCTTATAATAAAGACTGAAATCATAGAAATCCTCTGTATTTAACGGGTACATGCATACGTATTGACAAAAGGGTTACAGTAGCGGTAGAATCAACGATAGCGCCCATGGCTCAACTGGACAGAGCGTCGGACTACGGATCCGAAGGTTGGGGGTTCGACTCCTCCTGGGCGCGCCAATAAACCCATGTTGGCTACCATTCTACAATGTTTTTTAATTCAAATTCAAAAATAGGCCGTTGACCAATGTTGACTATTAAATAAGGACATTCCAATGAAGCGCACATTAAAACAAGATTTTTTTGTGGTTATCCACTGGGATGTTTATATGAAATTTGAATAAAAAAACACTGTAGAATGGCTTATGGAGCGGAGAGGGTGGGATTCGAACCCACGGTAGATTTGCACCTACAACGATTTTCAAGACCGTCGCTTTCAACCGCTCAGCCACCTCTCCACTGTGTCACTATCAGCTTATATAATACAACAACAGATATAGAATTTATCAATAGAAAAAAATAAGAAAAAAAGTTATCCTGTACATGGCAGGGTAATTTCTGATTAAACACCACCAAATCAAAAGGGCTGCTCATACCTGTAATAATTGTTGCACAGCTTTCTCATAGTAGTGTTTTGTATGCCCCGGAGCTTGTGAGGAGTGCAACCACAGTTAGAGAAGGCAAAATTGTTTCACCGGCCTTCCATGGCCTCTATACATCACAGTCTTTTGCCCTCCTGCCTGTTTTCCGTACACAGGTGTTAATACTATCGCCTAAGGTACTACTTAAAGCACGAGGGCACCTTACTACCGGTTTAAGCGTTTGTCATTTACACCTGCTATAGTTTCTCCTTAAGATTTTAAGAATTAACTGTGTTTACAAGTGCCAGGTATTTTTGGTTCAGATAATCCGGACTGTAGTTCATGGTCAGATCGGTATAAGTTACCTGCCCATCCGCATCATGGTCCAGTGTGTTAAATGTTGTTGAGTCAACACCCATTGACTCCGCCTCTGTTGAGCTCAGGTACCCATCTGAGTCGGTATCATATTGTACTATTGTAGATTTAGAAGTGTTATCTACCCGGTCTTTGAGATAAGTGTACATGCTCTCATCCGTGCTTATTTTATCATCAGAATTTACATCCATCGTTGTGAAATCTTCGCTGCTGATTCCTGCAGTGCTTGCCTCTGTTGAGCTTAAGTAACTGTCGCCGTCACTATCAGCATTTTCCATAAATGACTTTGTAGCAGATAAAACATTATCACGGTCAGTAGTGCCACAAACTGTTAAATACTCTTTTTGAAGAGTTTGTGCGAAATTATTAACTACTTCCTGTAGTTTACTTGTTGAACTACTGCTGGTTGATGAGTTTGATGTTACTGTACTTACTGAGCTTATGTCTGACATATTAACCTCCTTAAATCATTTATTAAAGTTTGTATCACTAAACACATTGTTATTGTTGTTGCAAAAATCATGCCAGAAATAATGTAGTAACTTAAAAGCATCGGCTAACACTGCCGGCGGTGCTTCAGGCAACCTTATACCAAGTAGCAGTCAGAAGTAAACACAGGCGGCTGGAAAAAGCGACGCCTCCCCTCATAGGGGATTCCCCTTTAAGGGAGACGTCAAGGAGCTTTCGACGAAGCCAACAAAGCTAATCGAATGAATGCAACTTGGTATTAGGTGGTAAAGCAATTGGTTACCTGAGGGTAACACACTTTTTCAGATGTCTTATAAGAAAAATGTTCCTGCTGAAAGAAAAAATTTCTGTATTAGACCAATTGATACCAAGTTGCAGTCAGAAGTAAACACAGGCGGCTGGGAGAAAGCGGCGCCTCCCCCCTATCTTGAGCTGTCCGATATGTACCAATAATATTCGTATGACACAGTAAAAACCACCCTCTAAATCTCCCATGAGGGAGACTTCTACCCCCAAACCCCCTTCAAAGGGGGCTATTAGCTCTGAATAGCTCCGTGCCTGACATTAACCCTGAATATCTTGAAGAGACTATCCAAAATACTCAGTGGAGTAAAAAGACTAAGCAAAAATGTGGCCGGAGCCATGTATAAATTAACATTAATAGTAGGAAAAAACGTCATATCTATTATCGAAATAATTAAAAGACGACTTATAATTCCAACTATGAGAGTTGTGTTAAAAAAGAACAGCATTGTATATTTTCTAAATATAAACAAATTAACAAAATAGCATAATAAGGCTAAAATGCAACTATAGGGGAAAATGGTGTTGTATATAGTAGCAATGAAGTTGAGAATACGATACTTAAATATCGGCATTTTTTTTATGATATTATAAGTTTTTTCAAAGTCAACATCAGTGTCGAAAGCCACCTTATCAAAATGCACCTTTACGTTACTATCGTAGATGTATAATACATCAGGGAGATGAGATATTGGCGCCTCAGCGACCAACATCGATGAGTTGTCATAAAAGCCAAGCGAGCAAAGGTGGTCGTATTTTGTTTCGATATAAAATCGTGACCACTCCGCCGATGGGGCGTTAAACATAGCTACAACATCAAAGCCTCGTAGTTTCTCAGAAAAAGAAATTTGATAAAGACAAGGGGCGGTAGTGGAAGATTTTAGTTTTAACTCAAGAGGAGCTGAATTCTTTTTAAATGCCCAGCCTGTAACCTTGCATTTGCCGGTTTTATGTGGTGGATGAATTATGTTATTAGTGATTGTTTGAAAAAGAGAAAGCGAACTTGCATCACCAGTGGATCTTAGTAACTCATTTGGCACTGAAAAGGTAAAAGTAGCGGCATTGATTCCAGCAGTAAACAAAGTTGTCATAAAGTCATGTATGTCATATTTCCAAATGGGGGGCAAGAGGATATCAAACCTGTGGCTGCAATTCAGCACTTTGCTATCACACAAGTTATTAATCTCAGCAGCAAGCAGTTCGTAGAATTCCGAGGTGCTCTTTGCTGATTTATAGTAACCTGCTCGTGCAACCATGTTTCTTAAACACCATGGAAAGTTTCCTCCTGAAATCTCCTCATATCCTCTGAACCATCCTCTGTCAATATTAGCTTTTATTTTTGAAAAGGCAGGACTGTGCTTTGCGATTTCATCCATAGTGGAGGTCTGGAGAGATACTTTTGGTGTCCATTCTTTAGGGGTTACCCTCGTTAATGCACCATACGCTTTGAGATATGGTTTGTATTTGAACTCATTTGTAGTGTATATACCATAGTGCTTCATATTGACATAAGAAATTAAACTTGAAAAAAACAATAGCATTGCAAATGGGACGGTTAATATCAGGATTGTCTTTAAGAGAGTACCTTTGCCGTTATTTCTAAGGTTTAAAATAATAACAAAATAAGTAAATGCAACTGACGGTATCACCCAAACTCCTTCCTCACGTGTAAACCAAAACATAGACAGTGAAAGTCCTGTATAGACAGCCCATTTAAAATTCCTAAAAAGAAGCAATCCAAAAAGAGACGAAAACAAAAGCATCATTTCAGAAATATAAACACTGTCTCTTACAACTCTGGTAAAGTCCATGGAGGTAAGGAGTGGGAAAAAAGTATAAAAAACAAAAATAGCGGTTAATATAACAGTGTTTTTTGTAACATGAGATATTGTATATAAAAAAAACAACCCGGCAAAAATGTAAAGAAGCTGTTGAGTAAGAAGAAGAGGAAAGCCTACTGAAAAGTTTAAGGCAATGAACAATGGATAAACCACGCCCTTGATAAGTGTATATTCATCATAAGGGCCAAGCCAGCCTCCACTGAGAATATTGGAGGCAAGCCTTACAAAGAGAGCATCATCGTGGGTGGAATAGCCGCTGACAAGTATTAACATGTTGGAAACTAAAAACAGCTTTATCAGTGTTATTATTAACAAAGCAAAAAGCAGATGTTTTTTAGCCTTTTCCACCAAGAGATGATATCCGTAATGCTATTTGAAAGTCAAGGCGCATCCCCGAAATCCGATATAGAAAAACCGGCAGCCCGCTAAAAGTGGTTTTTGAGCGGAAATTTCAGATCACAGCAGACCTATCCATTTTTTTCTACTATATCTTTGCTCGTTTTTCTTACCTCTGTGTCGTTTTTCGGGAACAATTAAAATATTTACTTTGCTACGCTTAGTAGTTTAATATAAATGTTGCTAAAGTAATTTTACTAGTGGAGGGGTGTTTTTGGAAGAAAAGTATAATCCTTTAGGTATAGAGTCAAAGTGGCAAAAGTACTGGCTTGAGGCAGGGTTAAATAAGGCTGACTCTGACAGAGATAAGCCCAAGTTCTACTGCCTTGAGATGTTTCCCTATCCCTCAGGGAAAATCCACATGGGACACATCAGAAATTACGTAATCGGCGACGTCATTACCCGCTACAAAAGAATGAGGGGATATAATGTGCTCCACCCCATGGGATGGGATGCCTTTGGTCTGCCTGCTGAAAATGCGGCTATTAACAGCGGCATTGCTCCGTATAAATGGACTTTTGAAAATATTGAATACATGAAAGCACAAATAAACAAAATCGGCTGCAGCTACGACTGGGACAGAGAGGTCACCACATGCACACCGGAGTACTATAAATGGAACCAGTGGTTTTTTATTAAACTTCTTGAAAAAGAACTTGCTTATAAGAAAAACTCTTTTGTTAACTGGTGCGGACACTGTGCTACAGTGCTTGCTAATGAGCAGGTTATAGACACCCGGTGTTGGAGATGTGACACTGTTGTGCAACAAAAAGAACTTGAGCAGTGGTTTTTTAAAATAACCGCCTATGCCGATGAGCTATTAACCGCCTGCGACACACTAAGTGGCTGGCCCCAGCACGTGGTTGCCATGCAAAGAAACTGGATAGGCAAAAGCCGCGGCGTGGAAATGGACTTCCCTGTGGCCGGCTCAGATTTAAAAATAAGAATTTTTACCACTCGCCCTGATACCCTCTTTGGCGCCACTTTTGTGTGCCTTGCCCCAATACATCCACTGGCTGATATTATAACTGAAGATAAGGCAGGCCTTGAAACGGTAAAGTCCTTTTATGGCAAAGAGGATGAAAAAGTGGGGCTCTTCACCGGTAAATATGCTGTTAATCCGATAAATGGGCGGGAAATTCCCATTTACACCGCTAACTTTGTCCTGTTGGACTACGGCACAGGAGCCATTATGTCAGTGCCTGCCCACGACCAAAGAGATTACGATTTCGCAAAAAAGTACGGGCTTCCGGTAACTCAGGTAATCGTAAGTGACAAGGATGCCTCTACCTCCGCTGAGTTACAACAGGCATACGAGGGTGAGGGGTATCTTATAGATTCAGAACAATTCAGCGGACTTCAGAATAGGACGGCAATTGAGCAAATCGGCCTCTACATAGAAAATGCCTCCATGGGCAAGATTGTTACCAACTACAAGTTAAGAGACTGGGGCATATCAAGACAACGATATTGGGGAACCCCTATACCGGTTGTTTACTGCACCACATGCGGTGTTGTACCTGTAGAGGAGAAAGACCTTCCGGTAATCCTGCCCGACAATGTTAAACTAAAGGGAATGGGCGGCTCACCGCTTTCAGAAGTTCCTGAGTTTTTAAACACCGCTTGCCCGGCCTGTGGAAAAAATGCAAGACGTGAGACCGACACGATGGATACCTTTGTGGATTCCTCATGGTATTTTATAAGGTACTGTAACCCAAAAGAGTCAGCTCCGCTGGATAAGGACAACATATCATGGTTTATGCCTGTTGACCAATATATCGGTGGTGTTGAACATGCAGTGCTGCATCTTCTGTATTCAAGGTTTTTCAGCCGTGCCCTCAGAGATATAGGCGTTGTGGATTTTGATGAGCCCTTTACAAACCTTCTTACGCAAGGAATGGTCTGTAAGGAAACGTTAAAATGTAATGAGCACGGCTGGCTTTTTCCCAATGAAATCCAAAACGGAAAGTGTCTGCACTGCAAAATGCCTGTGATACGAGGACGCACTGAGAAGATGTCCAAGTCAAAGAAGAATCTGGTAACTCCTGATGAGATAACCAGCCGCTATGGAGCCGATACAGCACGGGTGTTTTCCCTGTTTGCCGCCCCTCCGGAAAAGGACATCGAGTGGTCGGTACAGGGTGTTGAAGGGGCCTACAGATTTCTTAACAGGCTCTGGGGCCTGCTTTATAACTATGCCGATGAATTGAAGACAGTTAATATAAAACCTGAGAAATTATCCGGCAAACTTGTAAGAAAAACCCATCAGACAATAAAGAAGGTGACAGGTGCAATAGAACGGGACTACCACTTTAACACGGCGATTGCTTCCTTGATGGAGCTTCTTAATGATATATCTGCCTTTAAACCCTCAGATGTGGCTGATTACGCCGCTCTGAAGTTTGCCTTTAAATCTCTTACATTACTGCTTAGCCCTTTTGCACCACACCTGTGTGAAGAGCTTTGGGTAGTGTTGGGTGATGGAAAGTCAATATTTTTAACACAGTGGCCGGTGTATGATGAAAATGCAGCAAAGGAAGAGGAAGTTGAGCTTGTGGTTCAAATTGGCGGAAAGGTCAGAGCAAAGATGATGATTGCCGCCGATACCGATGATGAAGCCCTGACTAAAGCCGCACTTAATCTCGATAAAATACAGGACTACATTGCCGGTAAAAAGATTAAGCAGGTGCGTGCCGTTAAGGGCAGGCTTGTTAATATTGTACTGGAGAGTGGTTAGAAGGTGCTCACATGGTTAACAAATTAGTGCTTAAACAGCTTTTTGGTGTAATAACCTTTTCACTGCTGTGTTTGTGTCTTTCAGGATGTGGATACAGGGTTTTAGGCGGCTCTTCTTTACCCTTTACCACAGTAAAGGTTGGGAAAATACAAAACACCACGTCGGAGCCTAAACTTGAGGACATATTTTATGTTGCCTTAGCGGAGGAGCTTTTAAAAAGAGGTGTATCTGTAACAGACTTTTCGGAAAATACCATTGAAGGTAATATTAATTACTTTCAGTTGGTAATTGTTTCTGAAAAGAAAAAGTATGCCTCTGAGTATAAGATAGATTTAAAGGGGGATTTTGTAATAAAGGGCAGGGATGGGAAAAATAGAGAGTTTAAAGGAGTCACATCTCCCTTTTATGAGTCCTTTTACGGCCCTGACACCGTAAATGCAATAGTAGCCTCAAAAGAGACAGCCGCTGCGGAAGCTGTTAAACGCCTTGCCGCCTCACTGGTTTTTGAGATTTTAATTTCGCAATAAGGATTGACATAGGTAATGAGCTTAAAAGCACTTAATGAGGATAAACAGCAGGGATTTCCAGAGCCTGTTTATGTGCTTCTTTACGATGATCCTTTTTTTGAAAAACAGGCTCTTTCTATTATCAGAGATAATGCTTTTTCCATGGATATTTATGACGTTTTAGAGACAGAGCAGCCTTTTTCTATATCATCCATATCGGAGAGCCTTCGTATGGTGTCCATGTTTTCAAACAAAACAATGGCTGCAATCAGAAATGTTCAAAAACTTAAAGCTAAAGAACTGGATGTCCTTAACAGATATGTATCTAATCCATCAGAGGGCTCGACACTGTTTCTTTTTTATGCATTGCCACAGGGAGGCGGGAAAAAGGACGATGCCGTGAAGTTTACCGGTCAGTTTAAACTGCTTAAACTGACACTGCCCGGCAAATTTGCCCTTAATGATTGGATAAAGAGTGAGGGACAGAAGAGGGGAATTGCTATTGAGGCTCAGGCTGTGGAATTTTTAAAGGAAATCTATGGTGATGACTTGCAGCTCCTTAGTAACGAAATAGAAAAACTTAGTCTTTTGGGTAATAAGAATATCTCTCTTGCAGACACTTACGAAACATGCCTGGGCAGTAAGGACTTTAATATTTTTGATTTTGTGGGTAAAATTGTAAGGGCAGACACGGCAGGAGCATTGAAAATAATGAGCGGCCTCGGTGACGCCATTGATGAAAAGTTCAACGGTGCCGTAAATTATGGTTTATGTAAGGGAAATGCTCCGCTTGAGGCCTTTATATCCCATCTTATGCTGCACATCAATATGCGCCTTAATGCCGGCTATCCATATGAATTGTTTGTCGCAGAGTTAAGCAGAGCTTGCAAGACTGCCGGCTGCATAAAAAAAGATACTAAGTTATGAAGGCTGGTTTTAACTCCTTTGGCCCTTACATGAAATCGCTCTATGGTGAAACAGTATATAAAGTAAATGTTGATGCCGGATTTACCTGCCCAAACAGAGACGGGACAGCGGGCTATGGCGGCTGCATTTACTGTAACAACGACAGCTTCAGGCCCGAGGCATGTAAACCCGCTCTCGGTGTTGACAAACAGGTGGAAAACGGTATCGCCTACCTCTCTAAACGTTATAAGGCTAAGAAATTTATTGCATATTTTCAACCCTATACAAACACCTATGCCCACGTAGATGAGTTAAGACGGCTATATTACCAGTCCCTGTCTCATCCCAATGTAATCGGTATAGCCATAGGAACGCGCCCCGACTCTGTTGATAAGGAAAAACTGGAACTCCTGAAGGAAATTTCAAAAGATTATTTTGTTTTAATCGAGTACGGCATTCAGTCTGTCTATGATAAAACCCTTAGTTTTATAAACAGAGGGCACGATTATGAGTGCTTTCTCAAGACAATTGAACTATCGGCTAAAATGGGACTTACCAACATCAGCGCTCATATTATAGTTGGCTTTCCCACCGAAACCCGGCAGGAGATGATGGATATGGCAGGGTTCATCTCGGCTTTACCTGTTAATTTTCTTAAAATCCACCAACTACAAATAATAAAAGGCACGGAATTATGCAGAATTTATGAAAAAAAACATTTTTATGTTTTTTCATACGAGGAATATCTCAATTTTATTTTGGAATTTATAGAAAAGCTCTCTCCACGCCTCATCCTTCAAAGGCTTTTTGCAACTGCTCCTGATGACATCCTGATTGCTCCCATATGGAATAAGACAAGACAACAAATCATCCGTGACATTGATCGGATGTTTACCGATAGCGGCAGCTATCAGGGAAAAAACTATAGTAATACCGAGTTGCATTCATTCGATTAACTTTGTTGGCTTCGCCGGAAGCTCCTTGACGTCTCCCCTAAAGCAACCGTGATGTCAAGTAAAATTTTCAAAAAATTGTTCTTTCACTTTTGAGTGGGTAAAAGAAAGCTACTTTTCAAGAACAAGACGAAACCCTATGGCAGCATCATACATGCCTGTTTTTCTGCTATTGCGAAATGTACACGATACAATCCCATGAAAATCCCAACTGCCGCCATGTATAAAGAGGGTATCATTGCTTATGTCACCGGACCACTCCCACACATTTCCTAACATATCGTACAACCCCAAATTGTTTGGCATCTTACTGCCTGCCGGCGCTGTTACTGCAAAACCATCGTCACACTTGAATTGCGCAGAAGATGAACTATCACCCTGTGCCGATTTATCTTCCACGTTGGCATAAAGACATGCATCATCTTCTGTAACCCAGTACTTATCTTTATCTGTTCCTGCCTTACAGGCACTCTCCCAGTCCTTATTTGTAGGCAGTCTGTATTTCATCCCTGTTTTATCCGACAGCCATTTAGCAAAATCATCCGCATCATTAGCGGACACATAAACCGCAGGTTGCGTATCTCCATTTAGTGAGTTTCCTTTAAATTCTCTGCTATTATGGTCAGGCCTGTACTTTCTGAATTGAGCGTTTGTCACCTCAAATTTACCCATATATAAGCCATTTTTAATCTTCACAAACTCCATAGCTGTAACAGGGTCGGTGTATGTCTCACCATATGCTTGTTCTTTAAGAATCAGGCTGCTTGTTATCGATAGCAATATCAAAACCAGAATGATTACTATTTTTTGCATTACATACCTCCTTAATTAATAGTAGCATCCCACAAACGGAGAACTATTCTACAGATATTATAGTAAATAATATTTCTTTATTTTTGTCAATATGAAAGCCGGAATCCGCAGAGGCGTAATACCAAGTTGCATCCAATCATTTAACTTTGCTGGCATCGTCGAAAGCTCCCAGCCGCCTCGTTACTCTTCTGACTGCAACTCGGTATAACTATTACTCCAAATCTTTCGGTATTGTAATTGTAAAGGTGGTTCCCTCTCCTAAAACGCTTTCGCAAGTAATGTTACCTTTGAACGTCTGGGTTATAAGATTATAAAGTATGTGCAGTCCAAGTCCGGTGCCGCCGCCGGCTCTGTTTGTTGTAAAAAAAGGATTAAATATTTTGCTCAGATTCTCCTCAGGAATTCCCCTTCCGTTATCACTGTACTTTAACGATAACGTGTCATCACCTTTTATGATTTCTATAGTGATTATTCCTTTTGCTTTATCTCCATAGGCGTGCATAAGAGAGTTTATAACAAAATTTGTTATTATCTGCGCTAAAGCCCCTGGATAACTGTTTAGTTCTAAATCAGGAGGACACTCCAGTCTGATTTCTATGGATGTCTGTTTTAATTTCGGACTCAGACTCGTTATCACCTTCTCTATGTATTCCCTGACGTTAAACACACGCTTCTCATGAGAGGTCTGATCGGCTGAGACCATCTTGAAACTCTTCACAAGTTCACTGGTACGCTCAAGATTCGTTAAAATCAACTCGCTGGATTTTGTGGCGTGTGTGAAGTAGTTAAACAGCTCTTCCTTTTTTGCAGTCTTATTGTTGATGGCATCGGAAAGTTTTCTTGTTACATCCTGAAGATGCGAGGCTGTGGTGACGGCTATCCCCACAGGAGTATTTATCTCATGCGCCACACCTGCTACCAGTGCGCCAAGGGCTGCCATCTTCTCAGCCTCCACCAACTGCTGGTTAGCTTTCTTTAACTCGTTTGTACGTTCCGTAACGAGCTCTTCCAAATGGTCCTGATATTTTATCAATTCCCTTTGTGCTTTTATTCGCTGCCGTATGTTGATAAGGAGAATAACGATAAAAACAACCAGTACGGTTATAAGTGTAGTAACTCCCCAAATTATGTGCTTGTATTTGTAATAGAATGTTTCAGGTTTGTTTATGACATTAGCTCCGGCCGGTAGTGATGAGAGATCAATATCAAATTTCTGTAGTATGTTGTAATCGAACATAAACGAGTTAGGGCTTTCACTGATTACAGGAATGTCACCGGGTTTTTCTCCGTGTAATATTCGCAGTGCAAGTTTGCCTGCCGTCTCTCCTTGATAGAAACTGTTTTTTAGCATGCCTCCGACTATCCCATGCCCCAGCATATAATCCACGGCTCCATACATAGGTACATTAGCCGCACTTGCTATCTCATAAATTGCCTCTGAAGGCGCATAATACTGCCCACTGCTGTCCTTAAAAAAAGATAAATAAAACAAGGCACTATCCTGAGTATTAAGATTCCTTACTGCCTCCTTAACCTCTGACAGTGTGGCATTATCTATAAATGTGAATTTAACAGTGTCACCATACCCTGCCGTTTTATCCATAAATTCTTTTTTTAATAAAATCCCTGACGTCATTCTGTCGTTTATTACTATAAAGCTCTTTAACTTTGGATTTAATTTCAAAGCAAAATCTATTGTTGACTTAAAATCAGCCTCTTCATTAACTCCGGTAAAATGTTTTTCATAACCTGCTATTTTACTATCGTTAAAATTGTTGATCCCGCAAAACACTGCCGGTACTCCGCCAAAAACTTCCTCATGGTACGTTTTTACAAATTCCAGCGCATCGTCATCCGTAATTATAATGACATCAAACTTGATTTGGTTATACTTATGCTTATACATTTCTCTTAACATAGCCTGATACTTACTGTCGTTTGCTATTTTGGTATCCATATATTCAGTGTAAAGTATAATGTTATTTTTGTTTCCTAAAACAGACTCTATCCCCTTTATCTCGTTATTTGTCCATGTATAACCATAATTATAAGAGTTGATAATTAAAACATGTTTTTCCTGTTTATCACCGGTCTCAGCAAATACCATGCTTACATGTAACATCAACAAAAGGCTTACAGTAAGAATCTTCAAAAAAAAGCCCCTGTGCCTTTCACTGCCGGTGGGAAAAAAGGGGGGAGAAAAAGGACTGGATTCCCGCTTCAGAGTGGCAATGACAGCAGGGGACATATTTTGTACAATCTCTGTCATACAAGAGTATTGAAAAAGGTTTCCGATCTCAGCCCCTGCCTCAATGACTCCAAAACCATGACATCATCAGGTGCAATATTACCAAGGTTTACGTTGGCACCAAGTCTGTTTATAAAGTACGCCTGGCTTTTATGTGTAGGGGCCTCGACAATCAAATCCCGGCAGTCACACGATTGTACAATCGTGTTAAAAATGCTTACCCTCAAAGAACCGTCACTCTGAAAAATTCCCCCCGTGCCGGTAGCTCTGGCCTCTATAATGACAAAAGAACAGCCTGCATCTTTCAAAGTCTTTATTTCGGTTATCCATTGCCGCTCTGTCATCATATCGGCTATTTCTGGAGATTTGGAGCCAACCTCACTTACCACTGTAAAGTGTTTATACTTTTTATGTATAGCTGCTATGATTTCCACACGGGCTCCTATATCTATATGCACTGTGCCCTCAGAAACCTCTATCCAGTCCACATCAAGAGATTGCAGATAATCACAATAACCATCAACGGAACCTTCCTGGGAATAAAACTTCTCAAACAGAGTGCCTCCAAAGCAGACATTTACGCCGAAGTCTTTATACAACCTCACTTTCTCAGCGATGAAAGGAGCAATATAGGCCGAGCCAATCCCAAATTTTACAATATCTATAAACTGATGGTAGTCCTTGAGATATGCCTGCAGATAACCAAGCGGCAACCCTAAATCCATTATAGCGGTAAGACCGTGCTTTCGTGGCTTTTTTTCTCTTTCCGGTAATTTTAACAATTTAAAAGACCTCCCTAGTTTTTGTAATTATCCGTGGAACGGGCAAATACCTCGTAAACCTCCGGCAAAGTGATCCCTCTTGCAGTCAGCATTCCTTTACGCATAGCAACAACAAACTGTGTGTTGAGGCGTATCGGGATATCTCTCGGAGATTTATGGTTGTCAATAATATCTACCGCCATATTAGCGGCAACCTCACCCTGTTCAAAAGGTGAAACCCCAACCGATAACATACACCCGTCCTCAACGTTAAAAAGGTTAAGACCGAGCACGGGAACTTTAGAGTTTTCATCTGTCCATTTCACCACCTCATTCGGATGGACAAGTTCCTGTAAGCCTGCCTGATTTGTGCGCTTTAGAGTCCTGTAGTTGGCTATCAATATATAGTCGGCATTTTTACCGGCCTCAAGCACATATTTTTTCCATTGCTCATAGTTATCGGCTACGTAAGAGCCCAGGTACTTAAAGGGACTCCAGTTGTAAGCGTCAATGTATTTTTTATCTATTGCAAGGGACTTTGAAGGATCGGCGATATACATTATTTTAACAGGTGCCTTTGTACCTTGCCCCTTTCCTGTATTAGAGTTAAGTTTTGAAGACTTCTCAATGGTTTCGATGATTTCCTTCATCGCATGAAATTGTTTATGTTCCAAAATACCGGTAACGTTTACAGCTTTATCGTATCCGTAAGGAGCGTAGTCTCCGTTTAATCCGGCAAAGACAATGTTGACTTTCGGGTTGTTGACATAGTATTTTCCGACAAGCTCTGATGCGTCGTCATCTATGAGTATCAACACTTTGGGCTGCCATCTATCCACCGCCTGCCGTGCCAATATGCCTGTCTTGCGTTTGAATGCAGGCTCGTTATGATTTTTTAGGTCCATGTAATACCACTTAACGGAATAATTCGGATGTTTCTTTAACACTCGCTGCAACCCCACCGTAATATCTCTGCTCCATGCATACTCTGTATCGTAACTGTGTATGATAAGCACTATAGGTTTAGTCATGCTGCTATAGAGTACAACCGCAGTTGAGGAAAGCAAAAAGACTATTGCCAGCACAAATATAATTTGTTTTTTTATCATAAAACTCCGATTTTAGTCCAAAAAGGAATAGACAAGTATATGGCGGCTACTTTGACAAAAAACATTAAAAAGTTCATTACGCTGACGTTGCCCTCCTGCTGGTTGACAACCGCTCTGGTAGCATTTCTGAAATTAGACAAATACGGAGCCTGAAACGGGAAAACCGCTGTCTCGGCCAGAAGAAGAATAAGAAACCCTGTCAGCCATGTGCTGATTCCACCAACCTTAGCCAGTGGCAACAATGTGGCGGCAAAAATCAAAACCGCAGCATTCATCGGTATAAATATCCTTAATACAAACATGGCTGCAGACATGAGGACAATGAACAGACGAAAATCAGACTGCATATAATTTGCAAGCCAACCGAGATGTTTAACGACAATAAGGTCAATCTTAAGATAGTTCATGGTATTGACCAGCCCTATCATACTGCCCAGGAGAAATAAAAAAGACCAGTCTATTTTAGTCTTAAAGTCTGTAGCCTTAAGCACTCCAACTAAAAGAAGAGAAAACATAATGGCAAAAGCAACCCATGTAACATTGATTTTTGTTACACCACCGGCAAACAAGCCACAAGCAAGGATTACTATACCTGAGAGGGCAATCCATTCGGCTGCTGAAAGCCCCCCCATTTTTTGTAGCTCCTCGTCAATGAAATCTTTGTTGACATTAAGTTTGTGAAAAGTACGGAAATACAGATTTATAAAAATAAAAAATGACACCAGCAGAGTGCCTGAGACAACAAGTGAGGCATATGACCACTTGAGAAACTGGAATGATTGTTGTTCCTGCAGTGGCAGCATTCCGTAAATTATCAGATTTAAGGGGGTACTGCTGAGAAAAGATGCTGAAAGAAGTGTTATGCCGCATAAGCTGCTTGTAAACAAAAAGGTCTTAGAACGTGCTTTTGTTTTTTCATCCAACTCCGAACCATCGTAGCAGTGAGTAACAATTTCATTTAATACGGGAGCTACAATTGCCGCCCTGCCAGATATTACCGGTACAAGGGGTGTAAATATTAGTCCTGTAAAGAATAAGCTTATCGAATACCAAAATGTGTTTGAAGGCATAATCTTTAACATCATAAGCGAGTATCTGTAACTCAATCCGGAGGTAACAATTACAGAGCCTAGTCCAAGGACACTGACGGCCAGAAAAAAACCCTCAGAGGCAAACCCCGACAGCACAACCTCATTGGGGGCAAGATTAAAGAGGATTAACATTAATGTGGAAAAGATACCCGGCACAAAATCCGGCAATATCTCTGTTATCCACATAACCAGGGTCACAGATACAATGGCGGCGAAAATTGAGCTTTCCCTACTAAGCCCCGCCTGCTGTGTAAACAAATACGTAAGTACCGGCGCAATGTTAGAAAGCGACCAGCCGGTTATCTCTTTCCATGAAATAGCTGTTTTCTCTTTTATCTGTAAAAGGCTGTTTTCCATGTTAATAATAAGAGACTGCTCTGCTGACCGCTAACTCTTCCATTTCAGGCATAATATCGTTATATCATCGGACTGTTCTGCGCCGGCTGTAAACTTGCCAAGAGTGCTTACAACATTTTCCACAATAGTTCTTGATGCGTTGCCGCGGTTTTCCTTCAGCACATCTTCAAGTCTGCTCTCATCAAAAATCTGACTCTCGGTATCCATGGCCTCCGTTACGCCGTCAGTGTAGAGAAAGATAGTATCACCACTGGAAAAGATAAACTTATCATTTGCGTATTCCGATTGTTCCATAATGCCAAGTGGGATGCCTTCGCTTAACTTAAGCTGCTTTATCTCTCCTGAGTTGTAAACAATATACGGAGGGTTGTGGCCGCCGTTGCTGTATGAGCATAAACCGGTTGAGGTATCTATAATCCCGATAAAGAGAGTTACAAACATAGACTTCTCGTTGTCTCTGCACAAGTCATTGTTGACAATACGGAGAATTTCACCGGTATCGGAGTAGATTTTAGCAACAGCCCGAAGCAGTGTCTTTGTGACAGCCATAAAAAACGCTGCCGGTACCCCTTTGTCGGTTACATCCCCAATGATAAAGCACAATTTTGTGTCATTTATAAAAAAGAAATCATAGAGGTCGCCCCCAACTTCTCTTGCAGGCTGCATAGAAGCATACAGGTCAATTCCATGTTCCATGATGTCGGAGAAGTTTACAGGCAGCATACCCAATTGAATATCTCTGGCCAGTTTCATAGATTCACGGATTTTCTGCTTTTCTATATTTTCAAAAGCCATAGAGATGTTGTTGCAGAATATTTCCACCATGTTTTTGTCTATTTCGTTGAGTTCCCTGTGGCTGTTTATATAGATCATATTGTAGAGGTTGGTTTTATTTCTAAAATAAACCACACAAGTGTTTTTGGCAAATATGTTTTTCTGTTGTGTCTCGGCACGAAGGAGCATTTCAAACTCACCGGCTGCCAGCACATCTTTTGCAGGCTTGCCGCTGTCATCCCTGAAGATGCCTGTTCCCTTGACTATAGTGATGGTCTTTGAGCTGTTGTAGGCAATAAAGGAAGAATCGAGAAACATTGAGTTTTCCTCGAGTCTTAACAGAGAAGACAACTGAGTCAGGATGCCGGAGATAAAGTCATCCATAGACTGGACTTCAAAAAGGGTCGGGAAAGCCGCTATAATTTGCTCAAGCCCCCTTTTAGCACCGTCAATTGTAACGAGATTTCTATAGTCCCGCAAGGCTGAGATAAGTGTCGTAAATAGTTTCTGTTTGGTGAGCTCGCTCTTTGACTTATAGTCGTTGATTTCGTATTGCATGATGACCTCCTCCTCGGGGGCCTGTCCGGGCTGTCCGGTTCTCAGAATTATGCGAAGGAGGTTATTCTTTAGTACATTGCGAATATGTTTTACAACCTGAAGGCCGGCGTCATCCGTCTCCATAACGACATCCAGCAGCATAATGCAACTGTCCGGGTTATTTTCGATGAGCGTTTTTGCCTCTGTGCCGGAATATGCCTGTAGAAAATTAATTTTTTTATTATCAAAAACTATATCCATTAAGCTCAGAATAGTGGCGTCGTGTACGCCGGGCTCATCGTCAACTATGATGACTTTCCACTTATCTTCACTTCCTGCCGCAGCGGATTGCCCCTCAGTGTCCTCAGCGAATAAATCATCAAGGTCATCTGTCTGATTATTGTCATTTGGTAATAAATCTGATTCCATCTGTAATCCCTTGAGTAACAGTATATTTTAAACGTTAATTTTTTGTCAAAATCGTTTGACCTAAAAAATAGGTACCTTTTCATTTGGAGTGTGTATGTATGGTAAGAACATTGTCCATAAGGACATAGACAAGGCTTCTGCGTTTACCGGCACAATACTAAGGATGATTGTAATCGTTTGATTACACAAAGCACCTGCCGGAGCTAACTTTACTTCATTAAGTAGTTTATTTGAAAATATATGTTGCATTTGAATCATATCATGTGCTACAGTACCGGTAGTTAATTACTCAATGGCTCAGGGTATCTACATATGCTATATGACAAGACATGAACATTGAAAGACAACGCCTGGAGTATATATTTAAGAGTGCCGTGAAAGCGGTGATGCCACATGAGGCTGTAACCGCTAAGCTTGATTATTTAAGGCATATCTATAAAGAATCCGGCTGTAACAGAGTGATAGTGACGGGTTTTGGCAAAGCAGCTTGTCAAATGGCTCAGGCGCTGGAGGGCGGCCTGGAGGGTATCATCCAAACCGGTGCAGTAGTTACCAAATACGGCCATAGTGTGGATGTGCAGCTAAAGAAAATATCGGTTTTTGAGGCATCCCATCCCATCCCTGACGAAAATGCCGTAGCGGCTGCAGATAAAATCATAGAAATCTGTAAAGGTGCCGATGCACAAACTCTTCACGTATGTCTCATATCAGGGGGTGGGTCGGCACTTCTGACAAAACCTTCCACCGGTATTACAATAGATGAGAAAAAGGAGCTTACACGATTATTGTTAAAGTCCGGCGCAGATATTGCTGAGTTAAACACGGTGAGAAAACACATATCCGCAATAAAAGGCGGACGTCTTTCCGGTCTGGTTTATCCGGCAATCACCCGTTCACTGATAATTTCAGACGTTATTGCCGACAGGGTTGACACAATAGCCTCAGGCCCCACAGCGCCTGATAATTCCACCTTTTCGGATGCCTATATTGTGTTAAAAAAATACAGACTTTTAGAGAAAACACCCGGCTCAATCATTGAGACCATAGAAAAAGGCATGAGAGGGGAAGTGCCTGAGACGCCTAAGTCCGGAGATAAAATATTTAATCGTACAAAAAATATAATTGTATCAAACAACACAATAGCACTCAATGCCGCCAAAAAGGCAGCCCAAAAAATTGGCTATGAAACTGAAATCCTCTCTTGCACATTAAGTGGAGAGGCAAAAGAGGCGGCAAGGAAACTTGCTGCCGTGGCACGTTCAAAGAGAGCCCAAAGAGGACTGTTGCTGCTAAGTGCAGGTGAGACCACAGTTACAGTTAATGGAACTGGATGTGGGGGACGAAACACAGAATTTGCTCTTGCATTTGCAAGGCATATAGAAGGGGTAAACGGGATAACTCTTCTTAGTGCAGGCACTGACGGCATTGACGGGGAAACAGATGCGGCAGGAGCCGTTGTTAACAGCTCTACTATAGCAAAAGCGATGATTATGAGGCTTGATCCTCAACAGTATTTAGACAATAACGACTCATACAATTTTTTTAGACAAACCGGTGAACTTTTCATAACCGGCCCCACAGGCACCAATGTTATGGATATTCAGCTCATTGCTATTGAGTAGAAACTCTCTTTAATAGTTGCCAATACCCGTATGTGGCGGGCATTCTTTTCGAAAGAAACTCCTGATATGGATTTATACCAAGTTGTCTTCAATCGTCTAATATCAAGTAGCAGTCAAAAGAGTAGCGAGGCATCGCTTGTTCCCAGCCGCCTGTGTTTACTTCTGAATTTGAATTGGAATTAAATATAAAGGTTCGGAGAGGTCAACAACAAAGTCATTATGTTAAAATATTGAAATGTACAGCAATTGGCTTGAAATAAAAGGCATAAAACAGAATAACCTTAAAAACCTTAATGTTAGGATACCACATGATTGTGTTATTGCTATAACCGGTCTTTCCGGCTCAGGTAAGTCATCGCTTGCGTTTGATACCATCTTTGCCGAGGGGCAGTGGAGATTCATAGAATCCCTGTCAACATACGCTAAGCTGTTTTTAGAAAAACTCGATAAACCCGATATAGAGGAAGCTGTCAACATCCGCCCTGCTATCGCCCTGCAGCAGAGAAATCCGGTTAAAGGTTCTCGCTCTACGGTAGGCACGGTTACAGAGGTGTATGACCTTCTGAGGGTTGTCTTTGCCAAAATAGCAAATCCGGTTTGCCCCTCCTGCGGCAGTAATATAATCAGATGGGATGTGGAAAAAGTATATGATGAGTTAATCACTCACCACAAAGACAGACGGGCTATGATAATGTTTGAAACCGGTGAGACACTTGCAAGCCTCAGAGAGCGTGGATTTTACAGAATCTATGAAGACGGGCAAACAAAAGATATTTTTGAAATCACTGGAGATACCGACAGACATGAGGTGGTTTTAGACAGGCTTATAATTTCAGATGATCCACGGTTGTTTGAATCCCTCGAGCTGGCATGGAAAGAAGGGGATGGCAGGATAAAAATAATGTCTCCCGGGGCGGAGGATTTCATTTACTCCGATAAGCACTCCTGTGACAGTTGCGGCAGGGTGCTCCCTGAACCTATGCCCATTCTGTTTTCATTTAACCACCCCGTTGGGGCTTGCCCGCAGTGTAAAGGCTTTGGCAATGTGCTTAATTACGACCCCGCACTGGTAGTACCGGATTTGTCACTTAGTCTTTATGAGGGCGCTATCGAGCCGTTTGAAAAACCGGCTTTCACATGGTGGAAAAACCAACTGCTGAAAAATGTAGTAAAGCATGGAATTGACGTCAGAATGCCCCTTGCGGATTTTACACCGCAGCAGTGGGAAATTCTTTATAAAGGCGGTAAAGGTTTTTACGGAATAAATGATTTCTTTGAAGCCCTCTCGGAAAAACGGTACAAACTTCACGTGAGAGTGTTTTTAAGTAAATACCGTGTAGCCGCTATCTGCCCGGTGTGCAACGGAACGCGATTAAAAGAAGAGGCGCTTTCTTATAAAATCGCAGGGATAAGCCTTGCCGATATGAACGCTATGACAATTAATGAGTTACACAGTTTTTTCCAAAAGCCGCCACTGACAGAACACGAGCTGGAGGTCATTTCCGAGGCACACAGACACATTTCAGCCAAGCTCAGCGTTATGGTTAAAATGGGACTGGGATATCTGACCATGCAGCGGCAAACGTTGACACTCTCCGGCGGAGAGTATCAACGTGTTAACCTTGCCAATCAGCTCTCATGCCGTCTTGCCGGCACTCTTTACGTTCTGGATGAACCCACTGTGGGGCTCCACAGCAGAGACAACCGGCGTATTATGGAAATAATAAAGGAACTCTCCGGTCTGGGTAACACGGTTATCGTGGTAGAGCATGACCCTGAGATAATAGCCGGTTCGGACTGGGTAATGGAGTTGGGCCCGGGGGGCGGCAAAAACGGAGGAGAAATTGTTTTTTCCGGTACGATTAATGATTTTTGTAACTCAGACACTATAACAGCAAAATACCTCTCAGGGGATGCTCAAACAGGCAAAAAGCGAAAAAGACTAAAAACAGAGCCGGCAGGTTTTATAGAAATCACAGGAGCTAAAGGACATAATCTTAAAAATATCAATTTTAAAATCCCTGTTAATAAACTAACCGTGGTAACAGGTGTATCAGGGTCGGGGAAAAGCTCACTGGTTGTGGAAACCCTCTATAGAGCAGTGGCTAAGCATCTGAAAAACTCCTCCGATAAGTCCCTTCCCTTTGAAAAACTCAACGGTGTCGAGCAACTTAACGGCATCTGCCTTGTAGATCAATCCCCCATAGGGAGAACACCGCGCTCAAACCCCGCCACTTATATGAAGTTCTTTGACAACATCAGGAAAATATTTTCTGACCAGACGGAGGCAAAGGTTCACGGATATGAGCCCGGGTTTTTCTCATTTAACCTCAAAGGCGGCAGATGTGAACACTGCAAGGGGGAGGGGTATGAGAAACTGGAGATGTACTTTTTTGAAGACTTGTATGTAAAATGTCAACAATGCAGCGGGATGCGTTACTCTGCCGAGGCATTACGCATAAAATACCGCGGATGGAGCATCAGCGAGGTGTTGGGGCTGACCGTGGATGAAACCCTTGAGCTGTTCAGTGAGGATGCTGCGATAGTGAAAAAACTACAGCTCCTTAAAGACGTCGGGCTGGGATATCTCAGGATTGGACAAGCTGCAACCACGCTTTCCGGTGGTGAGGCTCAGAGGCTTAAAATATGTGCCGAACTGGGAACACCAGGTAATGAGAGGATTCTGTACGTGCTGGATGAGCCGACCATCGGGCTGCACATGCACGACGTTGCAGCTCTGATGTCTTTCCTTATCCGGCTGGTTAACGCAAACAACACGGTGGTGGTGATAGAGCACAATCTGGACGTTGTGTGTGCCTCCGACTACGTGATTGACCTGGGCCCGGAGGGCGGATATGAGGGTGGAAATATCATGTTTGAAGGTACTCCTGAGGAGCTTACCGAATTTGAGGGCTCATACACTGGACAGAGCCTGTTTAAGTACGTGAATAAAAATGTATAAAGCAAGATACCGGCGTCTTAAACTTATCATAATGACCCTTTTGATGCTTCTTTCGAGCCTCTTCATAGGCGCCATGGTGATTCTAAATCACTTTTGGCTTAAGAGCCGTATTTATAATGAAACAGGGGATCATTTAACGTGGCTGGTTATAGTTTCTATAGTGAGTCTTATGTCTTTTGCACTTGTTACCTATAAGATAACAGGCGTGTTTGTGGATCGTATAAAAGAGGCTGACATTAAGCGTGAAACAGCCATGAGTGAAATAGAACACTCAGCAAAGCTTGCCTCTATCGGCAGGCTTGCCGCAGGTGTGGCACATGAGATAAACAATCCGCTCTCTATAATAAGTGAGCGGGCAGGGCTTATAAAAGATATAATTGAAATGTCGGCGGAAAATGGTACATCTTCCGGGTTTTTAAACGAGATGAGCCGGCGGGAGAGTTTTTATAACTTAATTAAGGGGATAATAGATGCCGTTAACCGTTGCCGCACTATAACGCACCGTTTACTGGGTTTTGCCCGTCGCATGGATGTAGCCTTTGAGATTATCGATATAAACGAAACCATATCGGAGGTATTAAGCTTTCTGGAGCGGGAAATCCTCTTTAGGAGCATTGGGCTTGTACGTAACTTTTCAGAGAGCATACCCAGCATAGTTACCGATAAGGGGCAGGTGCAGCAGGTGATATTAAACATTGTCAATAACGCTGTTGATGCTGTTGATAAGGGGGGAGTTATAGAGCTCACTACGATGTTTAAGGATAGCACCGGTACTGTGTTGGTACAAATATCCGACAATGGCCCGGGCGTGCATGCGGAGCAGTTGAAGCATATTTTTGAGCCGTTTTTCACAACTAAAGAAAAAGATAAGGGTACTGGACTTGGTCTTTCCATCTCTTATGGTATAATAAAAAAACTCGGCGGAGATATACTCGTAACAAGTGTCCCAGGCAAGGGAACAGTGTTTACTGTGGAGCTTCCTCTTAAGGCGGAGCACAAACAGGATGAGGCTTTTGTTAAGGACTAATGCAGGCCGTTTTATGAGGCGTATGTTTATAGGCGATATTACGTTAGGAGGAGGAAAGAGCTATGGTGAGGGATTTAAAAGACAGCCGGCTTGCATTTATCGGGAAAATTCTTTCCATGTTTACACATGAGCTAAAAAATCATCTTGCAATAATAAGTGAATCAGCCGGCCTGATGGGAGATATTATTGAGATGGAGCAAGGAGCCGCCGGCGGCACAGATAAATTCTCTGAGATCATCAGCTCTATCGCAGCGCAGGTACAAGCTATCTCCGCTTTGACAAAATACTTAAATCGTTTTGGGCACAGGATGGACTGCACTTTGAGCACTTTTGACATTAATGAGGCTGTTGAGGAACTGGCTGTTTTAATGTCCCGATTTGCAGGACAGCGCCTTGTACGGATTGAAACCTCTTTGGATGCAGGGCTGCCTGGGATTTACGGGAATCCGTCTCTTTTTCAATATGCACTCTCCACACTTGTCTTTAGTGCAATAGAGTCTTTTGATTCTCAAAAGAAGTCAACCCTGACTATAAAAACACAAAGCAAGGGTGACTTTACAGAGATAACTATGTTTAAGAGTGAAAAAGAGGGGTTACGGCTTGTGGGCGACGGCGGTTCTCATGATTTATCACCCTGGCAGCATCTTCATGCCACAGTCAGCCAAGACGGGCAGGGCTCCTTAGTAATAACAATTCCAAATAATATTTAATACCAATTCTAATTCATTGGAATATAGGGGCCGTCAAGCTCTACGGCAGCCTGGGCAGATGCTAACGGCTAAAAGAGCCGTAGTCAAACCATTAACACCATAATCATATTTTAACTCTTTAGTAGGGAAATAGCAAATGGCAGGAGCACTTTTAACAAAGGTGAATTAATTAAGAAGTTTTTTTATTTTGCCGGTTGGATTTCGGGTTGACGCTCTGTAGCCGCACTTTGTATAATCAATGTACAGAAATCATTCATTATACTTTCTTAGTGGGGGCTTATAAATGAAAGCATTACTTTTAGCGGGAGGTTCAGGCACAAGGCTTTGGCCTCTGAGTAGAAAAAGTTTCCCTAAGCAATTTCTTAAACTAAACGGTAAAACGTCCCTCTTACAAGATACAGTGTTAAGGCTGACACGTGCTATGTCACCCGAGGATATAGTGATTCTTACAAACAAAGAGTATAAGTTCCATGTTCTTTCCGACATGGAGACCCTGTTTCCAGGTCTTAAACCCCATATAATATTTGAACCCGCCGCAAGAAATACGGCTCCAGCCATAGCGCTGGGGTTAAAATACTGTCAGGAATCTTTGGGCTCAACCGACATGGAAACTATTTTTGTCTGCCCCTCTGACCATATAATAAAACCCGCTGATAAATTCATCTGGTATCTGAAGCAAGCTGAGGCAGCAGCAGCAGACAGCCACATTGTCACCTTTGGAATAAAGCCCACCAGAGCGGAAATGGGTTACGGTTATATAAAACGAGGCGCAGAGTTCAGTAAAACGAAAGATGGCGCTCAGGTTTACCAGGTAGCGGAATTCACTGAAAAACCTGATATGGAAACTGCCGAGACGTACCTCAGAGATGGTCAGCACTTCTGGAACTCAGGAATGTTTGCCTTTGGAATAGGTACTATGAAAGAGGAGTTTAACCGCTTTGAGCCTCAGATATCTGTTGCAATAAACACCCCATACCATGAAATGCTCACTAATTTCGTAAACTTACCGGATATTTCCATAGACTACTCCGTAATGGAAAAATCTGATAAAATCCTCACCCTCCCTATGGAAATCTACTGGAATGACATCGGCTCATGGGATTCCATGTTTGAAGTTAGGGAGGCCGATGAAAACGGAAATGTAATTAGCGGACTGGTTAAGCCGTATGATACAAAAAACACCATGGTTTTAGGCGACAGCCGGCTGATTGTTACCCTGGGACTTGAGGACTGCCTTATAGTTGAAACCCCTGACGTTGTATTTATATCAAAACGCGGACACACATGGAAGGTCAAGGAAATTGTAAACCTCCTTAAAAAAGAGGGTAGAGAGGAAACTAACGAACATGTAACCACATACAGACCATGGGGAAGTTACACACTCCTGGAAAGAGGAGAACGCTATCAAATTAAACGCCTGTTTGTTAAACCTCAGCACTCATTAAGCCTTCAATTACACCACCACCGCTCCGAACATTGGGTAGTGGTAAACGGCACGGCAAAGGTGACAATCGGCAGCCAAACAACATTTGTACATCCAAATGAATCGGCATATGTGCCCAAATCCACTCTCCACAGACTCGAAAACCCGGGGAAAATATCTTTAGAAGTCATCGAGGTCCAAAACGGCGAGTACCTTAGAGAAGACGATATTATCAGATTTGAAGATAAATATGAGAGGGAAAAGCCCACTTTGTAAGAGTGGCCGGAGTGAGAAGCCTCCCTTGAGGGAGGTTTGGTGGGTAGAAGTCTCCCTCATGGGAGATTTAGAGGGTGGTTTTTACTGTGTCATACGAATATTATTGGTACATATCGGACAGCTCAAGATTGTCTTACAATTTTGGTAAAGAAGAAAATGATTTTCCCCCGATTCAGTGGACACAAAGTTAAGGTACCCCATTATAGAGTTCGAAGTCAATAGGGCTTAACAATCCATTTTTGGAATGCCTTCTTTGACGGTTATAAAAAGCCTCTATATACTCGAATATACTACTCTTGGCTTGTGACGATGCCAACAAAGTTAGACGATTGAAGGCTACTTGGTATCACGTATCAACTAATTCTTTGTGGATGGGTGTATATATTAAATCTGTTTCCTCTTATGAAACCTACCATAGTTATTCCCAGCCTGTCGGCTATTTCCACTGAAAGTAAAGTTGGTGCGGTGCGGCTTGCCACTACCGGAATGAACCATTTACCGCATTTGGTTGCTATCTCCGATGATAACCTCCCGCTTAAGAGCATTAATTTATCGTCAAGGGCAATATCATTAATTATACAGTGCCCGATGGCTTTATCAACAGCATTATGCCGCCCGATGTCTTCCGTCATAACTAAAATTTCCAGTCCGTCTGAAATTGCGGCACTGTGAATGCACCCTGTAAGATTATAAGAGGTGCTACGGCTTTGAAATTCGTTAAAAAGCCGTTTTACATGCTCACCGTCTATACTAAAATTTTCTGTGTTCAATTTATCCCCAAATACTTTTTTTGTCGTTACTCCCCCTATGCAGCCTGATGTTACAGCCTTGCCCTCAAGCACTACCTCACCATCGGCCTCTATATCCACCTCTATGTCTTCTCTGTGATTTATCCGCATTTTATCCACACACCAACTGCCGCGTATTACCCCCTCTGTCATGATAAAACCAACTACCAGCTCTTTAACCATTAAGGGCGAACAGTACATTGCTAAAACTTCTGTTGCATTTATCCGTAACACAAGTTTTTTCTCTATCGCTATCGGATCAATTATCGGCTCACAGGTTTTTCCGTTTACCCGAAATATCTCTCTTTTTGCATATACTTCCATCAGCTACCCTTCTTTAAAGTGCAACACCATCAGTTATGCTATCAGTTTCATTTCTGATAAGTCAAACAGGTGCAGAGATAAACACGATGAATTTATTCAGGAAAAACAAATTTACTGCAGGAAAAGTAAAGTATGACTTGATTTTACCGATAAAGTTGTTATATGCTACGGCAGTGTGCCGTGATGTAGAGAAATGAGGGAATACCTCATAAAAACAACTGTTTAGTAAAAAAAGGAGGCAGTTAATGTCGGAAGAAAATGACCTTCAGTACGAGATAGAGAGGTTAAAATCGAGATTGGGTGAAATAGAAGCGCAGGGACCACCATCCGCTCCCCCAGCACCCTCATTCAGTGCACCACAACAGCCGCCGGCCTATGACAGGCCCGTGTCGGATGCACGTATTGAATCAGCCTACAGAACTACTGAAAAGGCTACAGTTATCAGTGATAAAGAGCCGGGTGCCGCCGCCGAAAGCCCCTTTGGCCCCATTGGTATGGATATAGGTACAAGTAATATCGTTATGGCACAAAACAAGGGAAACAGTATTCATGTAGTGAAGCAGGTTAATGCTTTTTTCACAATACCACAGTCACGGTTTACTAAATCAATTCTCAATAAAAATGAAGTCACTTTTATAGAATTTGATAAACAATACTATATAATAGGTTATTCTGCGGAAAACTTTGCAAATATGTTTAATACCAATACAAGACGGCCTATGGAAAAAGGCTTTCTTAGTTCACGAGAGAACGAGGGTATAACCCTCATGCAGTCAATAATAAAAACCGTTGTGCAAAAACCTAAGAAATTCGGAGAGATTCTTTGCTACAGCGTTCCGGGTGACCCAATCGGCAGCGCTGTGCTTTCAATAGGGCACCAGTCAATTTTGAAGATGTTTTTTGAAACCATGGGCTACACTCCGGTTCCAATAAATGAGGGGCTTGCCGTGGTTATGTCGGAGCTTGCCGACAATAATTTCACAGGCATAGGCATAAGTATGGGCGGGGGCATGTGTAACATTTGCCTGTCGTATTTATCCGTGCCGGTCATCACCTATAGCATCCAAAAAGGCGGAGATTATATTGATGAGATGGTAAGCAAAGACGTTAACGAATCCGCCACCAAGATAAAGGTAATAAAGGAAGAGGCTCTGGACCTTTCAATTCTGCCGGCCAACAAAGTGGAAATGTCTCTTCATATTTACTATATGGATGTTATTAACTCACTGGTTAAGAGCCTACAGCAGGTGATTGCATCCTCTGACAAGGTACCCAAGATAACGTCTCCTATTCCAATAGTTCTAAGCGGCGGAACATGTATGCCAAAGGGCTTAAGGGAAAGAGTGGAAAAAGCTATAGGGGCTATACGGCTGCCGATAGAAGTATCTGAGGTAAGGTCGGCAAAGGATCCGTTAAATGCCACATCCAAAGGTGCCCTTGTAATGGCAATGAGTGAGGAGCGGTAACTTTTTGAATGCAGGTTCCGGTTATAATTTTCTCGGCAGATGAACTCCGGGGGCATGTTTTATCGAAAGTATTTAAGAAAGGCGGCTGCGAGAGCTCATTATATAAGGCAATAGCGGACTTTGGAGCGTTATTGTTTACCTTGAAACCAGGTGTGGTGGTGTTGGATAGCGGTAGTTTTTTCCCAGGTGAGCTGGAGAGGTTATCCGACACTATCTCACCGGAGATAACCTCGCATATTGTGCTTTTATCTGAACCTGATGACAGTGTTTTAAGCTCTTATGCTTCAGCTTACTGCCCTTTAAGTCCTTTTGATCCAGAGGGAATTCTTGATGTGGCTCTAAAACTCCTTAAAACTGAAAAAAAGAAAGAACACTTTGGCGAATCCACCTCACTCACAGACACCCTGAAACTTTATCTTAAGTTGGATTAAAACAGTCTCACATGGCTTGTCTGTATGGATAAAAAAATAATATGCTCAATACTGGGGCCAAAGGGTGGCGTAGGAAAGTCAAATGTATCGGCAAACCTTGCCATCGCACTGGCACAGATGGGCAAGAGGGTTATTGCAGTTGATCTGGATTTGGGCGGGGCCAATCTTCATGCTATTTTAGGGGTAAAAGAGGTACGTTATACCCTTGAGGATTTGTTATTAAGGAAAGTTAAGACACTTCAGGAGACAGCTATAGATTCCGGCATTAAAAACCTCAGAGTCATATGCGGCGGCACAAATGTTCATAATATTGCAAACATATCGTTTCAACAGAAGGTCAAATTAATAAACCACATTGCGCGTCTTGACTGTGACATTGTTATTTTAGACCTTGCCGCAGGCTCCTCATACAACGTTGTTGATTTTGCCTTTATTGCAAACCGTAACCTTTTGGTGACAACACCGGAGGTCACCTCTTTAATGAAAGTCTATACCTTTATAAAAACTGCGGTTTTCAGGTTACTGACAGTGATCTTTAGGGATGCTAAAGTGGTTGACTTGCTTGACATTGTAGAGAGGGCTAAGGACGTTGTTGAAAATCCACATTTAAAATCCATTGAAAGCGTACTTAATGAGGCGGCAAAATTAAGTCCTGCCACTGCGGCTTTAGCCAGAGAGAAACTGCGTAGTTTCATTCCCGATATTGTGATAAACCGGCTTCAAAGCAAAAACGATGCTCAAGTCGGGAAAGTAATTTCAAAACTCCTTAAAGATTATGTGGGGATTGAGAGTAACGTATTAGAATATATCCCTGAGGATGACGCTGTAAAAAAAGCGATACTTACTCTCAAACCGGTTATGACGACAAGCCCTCAGTCGGAGTTTTCAAAATCAATCCTGAAAATAGCAATGGCACTAACCAGTAATACCAGGTTGCAGTCAAAAGAGTAACGAGGCGGCAAGGAGAAAGCGACACCTCCCTTTACAGGGGAATCCCCTTTTAGGGGAGACGTCAAGGAGGTTTCGACGAAGCCAACAAAGTTAATCGAATGAATGCAACCTGGTATAAGGTGTAGGTTTGAAGGACTAATGATATGCGTCAGCAGTATCATTTTGAGAGGTCATATCGCTCTCCATACCGTGTGTGAGAAAATGTTTTTCGCGGCACTATTAAAGGCTCGGTCATGTCTTTTTTTACAGTAAAAAAACAACCAAACTCAATGACAATTCCCTTTAAGTACTTTATGGCAAAAGGTATCGTAAGCCCTGCCTCCAGAATTTCATTTTCCACAGCAGGCTGGAGAACATAAACAATTTCGTTGAATAGCCATCGTTTTTTACCAAGCATATGATAGAATAAATCTCCGCTTGTAACGCAAAAATTCTCCCACACCAGCTCTGTTAAAAATACTTCATGTCTATACAAAAAAGCCTCATTTGAAAAAGCGTAAGGCGTCCATAACTCAATTGTTGCATTGTCTTTTGCAACCCTGCCCAATTCCGGCAGAACATTGTCAGGATATTTAACATGTTCTAAAAAATGTGAGGAATATATGTAGTCAACAGTGTCGTTATCAAAAGGAAGTTTTTCATGTTCTAAATTGATAACATAATCTACATCAGCTCCTGCCACTATGTCTATGCCGATAAAACCCTCTCTTTTTTTGCTTCCGCAGCCAATGTCAAGCTTCAAGATTCAATCCTTTACAAGTTTTATTTGTTTTTCAGCCAGGCTGAATAATTGTGAAATTTTCATCTGTGTGAGGATTAAAGTAAGGGTCTCTAAATGAATCTATGTTCCATCTGGATCTAAACAATTCCACCTCCCGAGCAAATAGCGTCTTGCAGCGATTGTCATCATCAAGTGTTCCAATTGATACGGATTCATGGTGGTAAAGCCTTGCATAAGGTGTATAAATGTTTGTATAGCCGGCTCTGCGGAGCCTCAGACAAAAATCAATATCATTAAAGGCGATTATAAAATCCGTATCAAATCCATTGACCTCATCAAAGACTTTTCTCTTGACCATAAGACAAGCTCCTGTTACCGCTGTTACATCTCTTACCACGTCTTTTGCGTTAAGAAATGGAAACCCCATCCAGTTCTTGTCATTAAAAAACCTGCCGACGTGAGCCGCCCCTCCCATTAGTCCTACCACAACACCCATGTGTTGAATCCTGTCGTCAGGGTACAGGAGTTTGCATCCTACTGAACCGACATTATCCATTGCGGCATATCCAGCCATCTCTTCTAACCAATCACTGTTTATTACTTTAGTATCATTGTTCAAAAAAAGGAGTATTTCGCCATTAGAATTCATTACGCCGAAATTATTTGACTCGGAGTAATTAAACACGTCTCTGTGAAATTGCACTAATTTAATATGTGAATGGTCTTTTATCGTACTATAGAAAATAAATGTTTTATCCTCTGTACTTCCGGTATCTACTATAATGATTTCATAGTTGTTGTATTTTGTCTTCTCTAAAATGGACTTAATACAAACACTTAAGTAATCAGCCTTATCCTTTGTCGGTATTATTATTGAGATCAAAGGGTTTTTCTTAAGATCATGCTTTAGATGGTAACATCCAAGCAAATTACTGAATTCAGCACTTGCCGGTATATTATTTCTATATAGATACTGATTAATTGCTTTTTTGGCGTTTTCATAAGCATATTTTTTGCTTTCTCCTACAACAGCAACTGAGCCTTGTATCTTCTTCCAGTGATATAAAATCAGAGGAATATGGGCTATTCTTTCAGGTATGGTTTGTTCGATAAATCTGAGTACCAAATCGTAGTCCTGAGAGCCCTCAAAACCTTTTCTAAAGCCACCGATTTTATCAATAATGGATTTCCTGTAAACACTTAAGTGTCCGGTGTACATCATACTAAGAAGTAAATGCAACGACCAGTCAGGCTTAAAAAACGGTTCCACCCTCTTGCCGTCCTCCTCCATTTTATCCTCATCGCTGAATATAAAATCAAGTTGTTGATTTGTATTAAGTGTCTTTGCAAATTCAAAGAGTGCTTGAGGAGCAAGCTCGTCATCGTTGTCAAGCAGAGCTATAAAGTCACCGGTTGCAAGTTTAAGTGCTTCATTAGAGGCCCCTGAAATATGCAGGTTTTTCTCTCCGTAAGAAATCTTTATGCGCTTATCTTTCCCCTCCCAACTCTTTAGACATTCCAGTGTTTCAGCTTTTGAGGAGGCGTCATCATAAAGACACAGTTCCCAATTGTCATAATATTGATTCAAAACCGAATTGATACATTGGTTAAGCCACTTTGGGTCTATATTATAAACAGGAGTTATTATTGAAAATACAGGTTTATAAGTAAAATTAGCTATTTCTCGCTGTGCTGTATCTCTGTCAGGCTCATGTAGATTAATTTTGTATTTGTCATATGAACCTTCAATATCATATATAGTGCAAAAATATTGCTTTTCGTTCAGCAGCCCGTCTTTTGACTTCGCTCTTATCGTAACAACACGGTTGCCGCCTTCAAGTTTTTTAAGCAGGCCGGCATAATAAGAAAATCCACAATCCTTTGAATCTTTGTAACACTTAAAGTTAGCCTCAATGTCAGGTCTTGAGACTGCTGGAAACACTATGCCGTAAGAAATACCGTCTATTAATATCTCCACCGCTGAAGTCCCACCCGGAAATACAACCCATCCTGCTATATAAATCTCCCGCGGCGTGAGGTAAACGAGATCAAGGGACATTAGTTCATTCAGCAGGCTGCTATTAAGATGTTGTTCATAAGTCTGCGACACCACCTTTAGTTGTGACAGCTCTTTTGTATCCCCTCTATTTGTTATTATTTTTAAGGTTAATATACAATCACCCTCCAACAGTTGATTATCCAAATCCTTTAAAATACAAATACCTGATTTTAACGCTTTGGTTTTACAAGGGAAAGACTCTACAACATCAGGTTTATCGAATCCGTAAAAGAGTTTGTCTGTGAATTTACCATTTAAATAAAACTCAACCTCTTTAATTCCGTCAGTGGAGAAAGCCCAACCGTTTATATATATCTTATCCAAACAAATGGTTGATACAAAATCAATGTCTATTTCCTGAGGTGCTTCTGTTGAAATATCTGAGTAGCTTTGGTTTACCTGTTGCGGTATATCAATTTGCCGTACAAATTCACATTCGCTTACGGCTCTTAGTGTAACAATATGATTGCCGGCAGGGACAGGTTCCCTGAGGTTTTTTAATAAACAAAAACACCCTTTCTCTATATCTTTCATACACTGATAGGTTCTCCAGACATCCAACCGGCTGCTGATAAATACAGCCTCTTCAATAAATTCCCCGTCTATATAAACCTCAAGAGTTGCAATCCCACTCTCTGATAACACCCAACCATAAATATCAATAACATCTGTACATAAAATCAAGTTATCGCAATGTAAGACAATATCCGGAGCCGGCATCCGGTCATAGGTCACATTGACTGCTATAAGCTCACTCAGGCAGGTTATAACCCCATGTTCAGTAACGGCCTTTATATCAACTGTGTGAAGCCCGGGTAAAAGCATAGGTTCTATTTTATCCCTGTAGCAAAATCCTGAGATCAAACTGTTTTTGTACGATGGAAATTTCTGATTAATGTCGGCTCTAAATAGTGTATGCTTAGCTTTTCCAATATATGTACCATCAACAAAAATCTGAATACTCTCTATATCACTCAGTGAGAAAGCCCATCCTGATACGCTGATATAGTCCATGGCAAGCACAATTTTTTCATGGTTGCTATAGATATTGGCATCAGTTTTAGATAATAGTGATGCCAGATTTTCACTTATTTTAAAAGGTATCTCTGTGCTTAAAGAGCGACCTGTGTTGGATACAACTGAGACAACTGCACTATGCCGCCCTGGAGCCAGGGCGGTGTCTAAATACTTAAAAAAAACAAAACCACCAATTATACTATCTTCTATTTCAGGGTAGGCCACAGCCAAATCCCTCCGGATTAACCCCAAAGATGCAAGACCAACGGGCTGTCCGTCTATTAAGATTTCAACTCTGTCCACACCATCTTTGGAAAGAGCCCAGCCTGATATCTCTATGGCATCAAAGGCAAACAGGGTTTTATCACAGTGGAAATTTATTCTGTCATCAGGTAACCTCTCTGCAACCTCCTGTAGCTTCTTAGGTTTTATTAACAGTTCTCTAACTTTTGCTTTTAATTTATTTAAACTCATATTGTTATTTAAACACAATGAAGTATGAAATCCCAATGTGCTCATTAAACATTAATATAACAGGGAATAAGAGCGGTGTGAAAACTCTTATCCCCTGTCTATAAAAATTACTTTTTATCAGTTAAAGCTGCAACGCCCGGCAACACTTTTCCCTCAAGAAGCTCAAGGGAAGCGCCGCCGCCGGTTGAAATAAATGACACCTTATCGGCAACACCGGCACGGTTAACTGCTAAAACAGAGTCACCGCCGCCGATTATGCTGGTACTGCCTGAGGCAGCTACAGCTTTTGCCAGCTCAAAGGTACCGCTTGAAAACGCCTCAATTTCAAACAACCCCATCGGGCCGTTCCAAACGATAGTCTTAGAGCTCCTTACGGCATCGGAATAAATCTTTGACGACTCAGGACCGATATCGAGAATCTTCCATCCTGCCGGCACATCCTTTACAGAGACAACCTTAGTGGCGGTTCCAGGCTCGGTATTTTGAGCGATTACGCAATCAACGGGCAAAAGCAGGTCAACGTTGTTGGCCTTCATTTTTTCCATAATGCTCTTAGCCGTATCAAGCATATCATCCTCACACAGTGAGTCTCCGATCTCAAAACCCTGGGCTTTGAAAAAGGTATTGGCCATGCCGCCGCCAACTATGATCTTGTTGACTTTAGAGCTGAGGTGCTCCAGTACACCGATCTTCCCGGATACCTTAGCGCCGCCGACAATAGCCGTAAAGGGCCGCGTCGGGTTTTCCACAGCATTAATAAGATAGTCAAGCTCTTTCTTCATCAGAAAACCGGCTGCCGCCTTTGGAAGGTGCCTTGTGATACCCTCTGTGGTGGCATGTGCCCTGTGGGCTGTGCCAAAGGCATCGTTTACGTAAACATCGGCCAGTTTTGACAACGATTTTGCAAACTCAGGATCGTTTTTCTCCTCCTCTGCATGAAACCTTACGTTTTCAAGGAGCAGTACGTCACCTTCTTTCATGGCGGAGACCATTTTCTCGACCTCCGGGCCGATACAGTCCGGGGCAAAGGCCACAGGTTTTCCAAGGAGTTCCTGAAGACGGGTTGCCACAGGTTTGAGGCTAAACTTTGGATTTATTTTACCCTTTGGTCTGCCAAGGTGTGAGGCTAAAATCACTTTAGCTCCCATCTCTATGGCTTTGTTTATAGTCGGAAGAGCGCTGAGAATCCTTGTGTTATCCGTAATGGCTCCGGCCTCATCAAAGGGAACATTGAAATCCACCCTTATGAAAACTCTCTTACCCTTAAGGTCTAAATCGGTTATTACTAATTTTTCCAGGGCCATATTGATTACCTCTTTGATACGAGATACAGGAGGAGGTCTCTTACACGGTTGCTATAACCCCACTCATTGTCATACCATGAAATTATCTTTATCATATTGCCGCCGATTACCTTTGTAAGGGCAGGATCAAAGATCGAGGAATGAGGATTGCCTTTGAAGTCAGCCGATACCAAAGGCTCGTCACAGTACTGGAGCACTCCCTTCATAGGGCCCTCAGCAGCAGCTTTAACAACTGAATTTATGGAATCTACTGTAGCCTCTTTTTTAAGTTCCGCCGTCAGGTCAACAACTGACACGTTAGGGGTAGGAACTCTTAATGCAAAGCCGTCAAGTTTACCCTTTAATTCAGGTAAAACAAGGCCGATTGCCTTTGCCGCACCGGTGCTTGAGGGGATAATTGAAAGAGCTGCCGCTCTTGCCCTTCTTAAATCCTTATGTGGAAGGTCTAAGAGTCTCTGGTCGTTGGTGTAGGAATGGACTGTGGTCATAAGGCCCTTAACAATACCAAACTCCTGATGTATTGCTTTAGCTACAGGGGACAGACAGTTGGTTGTACAGGAAGCGTTTGAAATGATTTTGTGCTTTGCCGGGTCAAGGAGCTCATTGTTGACGCCCATACATATGGTGATATCCTCATCAGTGGCTGGTGCTGAGATGATAACCCAGCCTGCTCCCGCCGCAAGGTGTTTGGAGGCGCCGTCTCTCTTTGTAAATATTCCGGTTGACTCCACTACGATATCCACACCAAAGCTCTTCCATGGAATATTTGCAGGGTCTCTCTCTGCGGTAATCTTAGTGGCTTTGCCATTTACCACTATTGAGTCGTCCTTGACCGATACGTCAGCTGTTAGGTTGCCTACAACCGAGTCGTATTTTAACAGATGGGCGAGAGTCTTTGTGTCGGTAATATCGTTTACCGCCACTATTTCTATGTCAGGGTTGCCCATACATGCCCTGTAGAAATTTCTGCCGATTCTTCCAAAACCGTTTACACCTACTTTGACTGCCATAAGTAAACCTCCGGAGATACACATAAATTATCAGGAGACAAGGTCTCCTCATCCTCTATATCCGGCACAGACACTATTATATTCAGTGTTTGTCCAGATAATTGATAACTATCCCAGTGGGAATTTTCGGATAAAAATATGTTGACTTTGGCGGCATCCTCACACCTGTCTTTGCTGAGAGCTCTACATCCTCAACCCTCGTGGGGTTTAAAAAAATAGCGGCGTCATATCGACCGCTTTTTACGCTTTCCACAGTTCTCTCCACGCTCATCTCATATCCGAAATCACTAACATTATACAACTTCCCGAGTATAATGTCATGCAAAATCATTACGTCTATACCGGCTAATCCATCCGGCCTGACTCCCTTGTACCTCAGAGCATAGTAGCCGCTCTGGCGCAGATAAAGACCAAAAGTCGTTGCCTTGCCGCTTATATAATCTGTAATTGGCACATCAACCCCAACGAATTGCACATCAAAATATTGGTTAAGACGCTCCAGTGTACTTGCCGTTATTCCGGCTACCATCCTGTGGGTAGGTAAAATGGTAATTCCTCCGTCTCTGATATTTGTTATAAGCATAAGTATGTAGTCACAGGGCTGCGGGCCCCGGGCCTGACCGTTGCTTCCTTTTATAAGCTTTTGATATTCAAGGGCGGTTTCATATCTGTGGTGGCCGTCGGCTATAAAAAAGCTCTCACCCTTAAGAGCTCTTGTTATTTTTGCTACACTGTCGCCGTTATCTATAATCCAGCACCGGTGTAAGATTTCATCTGAACCGGAGTACTGAAAATAAGGTGCAGTGGCGTTACAGGCATCCATAATGCCGATAAGAGTCATATCAGCACTGTTATAAAGGGAGAACACAGGGCTTGTGTTGGCTCTACAGGAGCGCATCAGATTAAGCCTGTCCTGCTTGGGTTTAGAATGTGTCTCCTCGTGTGGATAAATCCCGTCTCCGGGCTTAACCAGTTTCACGGCAGCAAAGAGTCCCCGCATTTTTTTTACCGCTGCCCTGTACTTATAGGAAACCTCATACAGGAAATAAGCCGGTTTATCTCTGAATTTCATAGTACCGGTGTTTATCCAGCTTTTGAGGGTTTCAGCGGCACGAACATACTTGTTAACCTCATCGTTATCTCCGGGCTTCTCCACAGCCCAGTCAACTCGCACTATATTAAACGGGCTCTTGTCGTAGAGCTGTGTCTGCATATCCGGCGTTATGACGTCATATGGCGGCGCAGTTACATCAGAGAGCGACACCCTCTGCGGATCATATAAAAGTCCTCTGAATGGAGCTACTTCAGTCATTTACCATCCTTAACAAAAATTGAATCTTGTCAGTATAACATTTTTTTTTTATTAATTCAAATTTCGGATGTAAAAAAATATCTTGACAAGCTAACAAAAAAGTTGTATAATGGTCCAGCCGTGAGATATATACTACAAATAGGGTTAGCCATGGTGCTTTTTATGTATCCTGCATTTACAGAGGCACTGTACTATTCCAATGAAAAGGCCGCCTTACCGGATACAGATGAGCAAAACATATCTTTCAGAATTCCTCATAAGGTTCTTGAGGACCAAACAACCAATTTAAATCTCAGCTCTAATGGAATCCGTGAATATGCGATACGTATCATGCCTGAGGGTTCCATTTTTGAGAAAGATGAGACTATTCCTTATAGCTTAACAAACACCGGTATAATTACCGGCGATGATAAGGGCTCAGCATCTGTATCCATGTTTCTGTCTTTTTTTTCAGAGAAGATGAAATCAAGTTTCACAAGGTGGATTAACCGGGGATCCAAATATATGCCGATGATGAAGAAGATTCTTGCAGAGAACAATCTTCCGGAGGACTTGGTGTATGTGCCTTTGATAGAGAGTGGCTACAATATGTTTGCGCTTTCACGGGCTCATGCGGTAGGGCCGTGGCAGTTTATGGAGCATACGGCAAGACAGTACAACCTCAAGATAAATCGTTGGGTGGATGAGAGGCGTGACCCTGTGAAGTCAACTCATGCGGCCTCTGATTATCTCAAGTTTCTGTATGCAAGGTATGGTTCATGGAACCTTGCCCTTGCGGCATATAATGCCGGAGAGGGACGCATAGATAAAGCAATGAAGCGCGCCAATACTGACAGCTTCTGGTCACTGGCGGAGACAAACCATATAGCTGAGGAAACCAAGCAGTATGTACCGAAATTCCTTGCCGCCAAGGAAATAGCGGCAGAGCCCGCAAAGTATGGCTTCGATGAATTTGAAAATGCCGCCCCGATTGACTATGATGTAGTATATATAACACCACCGGCAGCAATTAGCTTCATTGCCGCCGCTTCAGGAACCACTGTTGATAAAATATTATCACTGAACCCTGAATTGAAACAGTGGTGCATACCACCAAAAGTATCCCAATATAAACTCCGTATTCCCTATGGCACAAAAGATGCTTTTATGGAGGCGTATAACAACACCACTGATCTTCAGAGAGCTATGCTCAAACAATATCAAACCAGAAAGGCGGAGACGCTGAGAACTATTGCAAAGCGTTTGAAAGTTCCTGTTGACGTGCTCTCAGACATCAATTCCCACGGTATAAACGAAAGGTTAGCTAAAGACACGACCGTATTTGTACCGCCCCTTACGGCAATACCAAAAGCCCCCACCGAAGTGGAAACAGCATCAGTAAAAGGTAAAGCCACTTTGGCAAACAAACGGCACAAGGAAGTAGGCAAAGTTATTAAAATCTCTGATTCTAAGACAACTTCCTTTACAACAGCGTCCGTATCACTGAAGGGCAAATCGGGACATGCCGGAAATAAACACAAAGAGACTGTTAAAGCAGCAAAGCGCTCCGTTGATAACGCTAAGGCAAGGAAACCGGCTACCACTGATAAAAATGCCGCTGCAAAAGAACATAAGTCAGAAAAGGTTGCAAAAAGCGAAGCTACAAAGTCAAAACAGCCGTTAAAAAATCAAAACACTATAAAGCTGCACAAGTCATCAAGTAAAAAAGTCTGATTTTTAGAAGCCTTAAATTTCATCCTCATTCCCCCTGATATTTCTGATACCAAGCTGCAGTCAATCGTCTAATACCAAGTAGCAGTCAAAAAAGCAATATAATGATAAAAAGAAAAGACTGGATTGCCGCTTGTAGGCGGCTATGACAGAGGGGGTATCGGTCTGTTTTTTTGTCATTCCCGTGAAAACGGGAATCCAGTTTTAATTAGTAACATTAAACACAACAGATATTTTTTTGATTACATCTATGAACGCAACTCGGTATCAATCTGATAAAAAACCAAATTAACTCCGTGCTGTGGTATTATTAACGGTTGATTACAGATTTTGCTGTAAAAAAAATCTTTTGAGGTGGGAAAATGCCTCTGATAGGCGAATTATTTATTAGTGAGGTACTTAAGAAAACTGTTTATGACCATAAGGGTGAGGAACTTGGCAGGCTGCACGATATGGTGGTCATAAGGGGAACAACACTTCCACTGCTGGATGCTCTTATTGTAGAAGGAACACGGGACATATCTGACAAACGCAAGAAGTTTTACAGGGTTGATTTCAGCAGCCTCAGCATTTTTAACAAGAGAATTATCACAAGCACTTTAAACCGTGAGCAGCTTCAAGGGTATGACTTTGCAGAGGATGACCTCCTTGCCGTACGTGATGTGCTGGATAAGCAGGTGGTGGATATTAACGGAGCAAAAGTGGTCAGGGTTAACGATATAAAAATAGGCGGTTATCAAAGCCACGCAGTGTTGTTTGCCATTGACGTGGGTATAAGGGGAATATTACGGCGGCTGGGATTAGAGAAAAAAGGTGAGGAACTCCTCAAGTTTTTTAAAGCTTCCATCCCATATAATCTTATAGGGTGGAATTACCTTCAAACGATAAACCCAAGGCTTAAGTCCATATCGCTTACGCTTACACAGCAGATGCTTTCCAAAATGCATCCTGCTGATTTGGCTGAAATCATAAGCTCTCTGTCAAGGGAGGAGGGAGCAAACTTCTTTAGTAATCTGGATGTGGAATCCGCAGCCGAGACACTCCCAGAACTTGAACCTGAAACCCAAGCTGATATCATTGCAAGCATGGATACTAAGAAGATTGCCATGATTATCGAGGAAATGTCTCCCGATGACGCCGTTGATACCCTAAGCGACCTGCACAAAAGTAAAATCGGTGAGATTCTCGACACCCTGCAAAGGGATGATGCCGAAAACATCAGGGAGCTGCTGGGGCACGCAGAGGATACCGCAGGTGGTCTCATGACCACTGAGTTCCTGTCATACTCTCCTGATACCAAGGTCATAGAGGTCATTCAAAGCTTTAAGGTTGACGCAAAAGACGTGGAAACCATCTACTACGTCTATGTTGTTGATGATGAGGTGGAAGATAAACTTCTTGGTGTAATATCGCTTAAAGAGCTTCTTCTTTCAGACCCTGAACTAAAACTTTCAGACTGCATGAATACTAACATTAAGTGCCTTAAACCGGACGATGACGAGGACACTGTGGCGGCTATGATTTCAAAGTATAACCTTGTGGCAATACCGGTTGTTGATGATGAGGGCATAATCCTTGGGATTGTAACCGCCGATGACATCATAGACTGGATTTTACCGCCCAGTGCAAGAAAGAAGAGGAAAAAGATTTAAACAATGTCCTTAAAACGTCTGAAAACGTATCTTGCCGTCATAGGGCCGGGATTAATCACGGCGATGATTGATAACGATGCCGGCGGTGTTACCACGTTTTCCGTGGCCGGCGCCAGATACGGTTACGGCCTGTTGTGGACAATAATACCTATAACAGTATCTTTGGTGGTGGTGCAGGAGATGATTGCGCGCCTGGGGGTGGTAACCGGTAAGGGGCTTTCGGATTTAATCAGAGAACACTATGGTGTAAAGACCGCTGTTTTTCTGATGGTTGGCCTCTTTGTTGCCAACCTTGGTACAACGGTTGCTAATTTTGCAGGTTTTGCGGCAAGCATGGAGGTTATGGGCCTTACAAAATATGTTATGGTACCGGCAGGGGCTTTTGCAATCTGGTTGATAGTAACCAGGGGGACTTATAGTTCCGTGGAAAAAATCCTCCTTCTTGTCTGTATCATGTACGCCGGATATATAATCTCCGCCGTGCTTGCCAGACCTCAGTGGGGCGATGTCTTTAAAGCCGTTGTTTTTCCACCGCCGCAGACCATAAAAAATATAACTCATCCCCTTGATCCACAATACATAATGCTTTCAATTGCAATTATCGGCACTACGATAACTCCGTGGATGCAGTTTTATCTCCAGTCTTCAATAGTGGAAAAGGGAGTAAAAAAGGAAAACTTCCCGATGTCAAAACTTGAAATATTTGTGGGAAGCATAGTAACCGATTTAATATCTTTCTTTATAGTGGTGACATGTGGAGCGGTGTTGTTTCCGGCAGGGATTGTAATCAACGACGCCTCTGAGGCTGCCCTTGCACTTAAGCCGCTCTCCGGCCACTACGCCTCCGGTATTTTTGCTCTCAGCCTGGGAAGCGCTTCCCTTTTGGGTGCTATAATCGTGCCCCTTGCCACAGCCTACTACATATGCGAGGCAATGGGCTGGGAAACCGGTGTCAGCAAGAGATACTCCCAGGCTCCACAATTTATCTGGATTTATTCCGTCACGATTTTTCTTGCCGCTTTTTTTGTCATCATACCACACGCACCACTTGTTTTACTCATGGTGCTTTCCTCTTTTGTTAACGGCTTACTCCTGCCATTTGTGCTGGTTTATGCCGTTACGCTTATTAATAAGAAAACTCTGATGGGGGAGTATATAAATCCCACAGGATATAATATCATAACATGGATAACAATTATTCTGATAATTTCACTTACAATTTTGATGTTAATCGCCATGATAGTATAAGAGGGGGTTTTTGACAAAGAATATATGAAAAAGTTCTATAGCGGACATTATACCAAGCTGCTTGGTATAACGCCGCCCGCATATTTATAACTTCTTTCTAAATAATTTATAAAATAAATATTGGAAAAAACACCCGCTTTTATGTTACAATGCGATAGTACTTTGACTTGTAGCTCAGCAATTGTAAAAGGAGACAATAGATAATGAAGATCATTTTAAGAGAGGATGTAAACAACGTAGGGGAGATGGGCATGATTGTCAATGTGGCCCGCGGATATGCAAGAAACTATCTTATACCGAAAAAGTTTGCTGTTGAGGCTAATCCCAAGAACATGAAGGCCTTGCAGCATGAAACACGTATAATTACGGAAAAAGTTAAAAAACTGAAACTCAGCGCCGAGGACATGGCAAATAAGATTGCTGCAACTCCGGTTAATATAGCAGCCAAGGCCGGCGAGGAGGGCAAATTGTTTGGTTCCGTTACAAACAAAGACATTGCCGATGCTCTTGAAGCTTCAGGGTTTAATATTGACAAAAGGAAGATACTACTTGAGTCCCCCATTAAAAGAACCGGTGAGCATATCGTAAAGATTAGGATACACCCTGAGGTACATGCTGATTTAAAAGTGGAAGTTGTGCCGGAGTAACACTCCGGATAATCGGGAAAAGTATTTAAATACCATATATAGCCTCTTAATATAATATTAGGAGGTTTTTTTGTGTGTGTGCAGGAGACCGGTTTAAAATGGTAGAAGCAGCCCCAGATAAGATACAGCCCCAGAACGTCGAAGCGGAAATGTTCGTCCTGGGCGCAATCATGCTTGATAACGAGGCTATATATAAAGTCCTTGATGTTATAACAACAGCTGATTTTTATAAAGATCAACACCGCCGCATCTTTTCAGCTATGATTACCCTGATTGATAAAGCTGAGCCTATTGATCTGGTAACGGTATCAGACTACCTTAGAAACAAAAAAGAAATGGAACAGGCAGGCGGTGAATCATATTTATCGCAGCTCATCAACTCTGTTCCAACTGCCGCAAACATCGCCTATCATGCTAAGATTATGAGGGAAAAAGCCCTTATGAGAAACCTCCTGAGAGCCTCAACGGATATAATGTCCAGAGTCTATGGCCACGAAGGAGAGGCGGACGAATTAGTGGATTTTGCAGAAAAAACTATCTTTGAAATAGCTGAGTTCAGAATAAGGCCGTCCTTTTCCTCTCTTAATGAGGTGATAAAGGACAGCATTACAATGATAGAGGGCCTCTATGACCGGAAAGAGGCTATAACCGGAGTTCCCTCCGGCTTTAAAGACCTTGACGAACTGACAACCGGTTTTCAGCCCGGAGATTTAATCATAGTGGGCGGGCGCCCCTCAATGGGTAAAACAGCCTTCTGCTTAAACATTGCCCAACATGTGGGGATAAACATAAAGGAACCGGTTGCTGTATTCAGTCTTGAAATGTCTAAAAGGCAATTGGCGGTCAGAATGCTCTGTGCCGAGGCGATGGTGGATTCAAACCGGGTGAGAAAGGGACATCTGAGAAAAGATGACTGGCCAAAGCTGACCTCGGCAGCCGGTAAACTGGCGGAAGCGCCGATATACATAGATGATTCATCTGATATCGGTGCTCTGGAGATGCGTTCCAAGGCAAGGAGACTTAAAAAAGAGCGTGGACTGGGGCTTGTGGTGGTTGACTATCTTCAGCTTATGAGGGGCCGCTCCGGTGTTGACAGAAGAGAACAGGAGATATCGGAAATATCCCGCTCCTTAAAAGGTCTTGCCAAGGAGCTTGAAATACCTGTTATTGCCCTCAGCCAGCTCAACAGGCTGGTTGAACAGCGCCGTCCCCCTATTCCTACACTTGCCGACTTGCGTGAATCCGGCGCTATTGAGCAGGATGCGGATGTTATTCTTTTTCTGTACCGTGAGGAGGTATATAACCGTGACAACCCTGAGGCCAAAGGAAAGGCGGAACTCCACATAGCCAAACAGCGTAACGGTCCGGCAGGAATTAAAGTCACGTTATCTTTCCTCTCCGAGTACACAAAGTTTGCCGATTACGCTGAAGGTTACTACGAGGAAACTGATGAGGTATTTTAACAGCTTTAATAAAGATGGAGGTGTGCTATGAAAAGGCTGCCTGTTGTTGCCGGACAGTTTTATAAGGGAAGGGCTGCTGCTTTAGAAGAAGAGGTCGGAAGTTTAACCACTGAGTGTAAAGAAAAAATAAAAGCCATTGGAATAATAAGCCCTCATGCCGGCTTCATGTACTCAGGTTCTGTTGCAGGGGTTGTTTACTCTAAAATAGAATTCCCGGATACTTTTCTGCTCCTGGGACCAAATCACAGCGGGTTAGGCCAAAAGGTTTCCGTTATGAAAGAAGGCACGTGGGAAATCCCTACAAACTCATTTGAAACAGACACAGCGTTGGCGGATGCAATCTTAAAAAGCTCTCCGGTTTTTAACGATGATATTATAGCACACCGCTTCGAGCACTCCCTTGAGGTACAATTACCATTTATTGCTCATTTTTCAAAGACTGTAAAAGTTGTTCCTGTATGTATGATGTATATTTCCGTTGATAAATGCAAAGAGGCAGGGGCGGCGCTGGCTAAAGTGATACAAGAGTCCGGCAAAAACGTTATCATTGTGGCAAGCTCCGATATGAGCCACTATTTACCTGATTCCATTACAAGAGAAAAAGACAAGTTAGCTTTAGACAAAATTCTTGCCCTTGACCCGGAGGGACTCTATGATGTTGTAAAGAAAGAGGAAATAACCATGTGCGGGGTAACACCTGCAACAGTTATGATGTATGCGGCACTGGCTATGGGAGCTGTAGGCGCTGAAATCGTCAAGTATGCCACATCTGGTGAGTCCAGCGGCGACTATGACAGAGTCGTAGGGTATGTCGGCGTTGTAATCAGATAGAAGGGATGACGAATGAATGCAACTTGGTACTTTGGTGCTGTCCTTTTACTGTTATAATAAATCGCTCAATATCAGTATGAGGGATTTTGCACTGTACTATGTCAATCTTATAATCATCGGTATTTTGAGGGATTTCACTTTCATAGCCGGCGGCTTTACCGATTACAAGTGTGCCGTCTGTGTTTAGAAGCGGCAAGGCAAGTTTTATAAAATCTGAGAAACTAAAGAGAGCCCTCACTGTGATACAGTCCTGCGGAGGGAGTTTAACGTCTTGCAGCCTGCTTTCAATTACGTCTGTGCCGGAAAGTCTCAAAAGGTGTATCATATGTCTCAGGAATACGGCACGTTTTTTCCTTGGCTCTAAGAGAGTGGCCGTAAGGCCTGGGTGTACTATTTTTATTGGGATGCCGGGAAACCCTGCTCCACTTCCAACATCAAGGATGGTTTTTGCACCGGCTGGAACTCCTCTGAGGTATAACAGTGAATCAAGAAAATGTGTGGTGACAATACCGGCATCATCTTTAACAGCAGTAAGGTTGTGAATGCCCGACCACTTTTTAAGCTCATGCAGATACGTCAGAAACGAATTAATAATCCTGTCTGAGGGCTCTATGGACAGGGCGGCTAAGCCACCGGCTAAAATCTCTTCAGGGTTGGGTTTATTTTCTTTTTTCAAGGTATGCTAAAATCATTGAAATTGCGGAGGGGGTCACACCTGGAATCCTCTGTGCCTGCCCGACAGTCTCCGGCCTTATCTCAGTAAGTTTCATAAGTGACTCAGTTGAAAGGCCGCCGATTTCCCCATAATTAAAATCATCGGTGATACGTTTGTACTGAAGCCGCTGCATCTTATCAACAAGCATCTGCTGTTGCTTTATGTATCCCTCATATTTTATCTCCGCCTCCACAAGCAGTTTCAGATCAAGGGAAAGCTCAATTTCAGGCGGACTAATGCTCTCAAGAAATGTGTAATCTATGCCCGGCCTCTTCAGTAACTGCTCAAGCGTTGCCGGTTCATTAAGCTGGGACAGTTGCCTTTCCAGAAGCTTGCCGTTTATCATGGAAGGCTTAATACGAGTGCTTTTAAACCTCAGTACCTCGGCATTGAATGAAGCCAGTTTTTTTTGGTAGCGCCCGTACATGGTCTCATCAATTAGCCCTGAGGCAAAACCCTTGTCTTTTAAGCGCAGCTCGGCGTTGTCATTTCTAAGCAGCAACCTGTACTCAGCCCGTGAGGTAAACATCCGGTAGGGTTCGGTAATGCCAAGGGTTACAAGGTCATCAATCATAACCCCAATGTAGGCCTCATGGCGCATAAGTTCCATAGGCGGTTTACCTTTTATTTTCAGGGCGGCATTTATACCTGCGACAAGACCCTGAGCGGCAGCCTCCTCGTACCCTGAGGTGCCGTTTATTTGGCCGGCAAGGTAGAGCCCCCCGATATCTTTAACCTCCAGTGTATGCCTTAAACATGCCGGATACACAAAGTCATACTCCACGGCATACCCCGGGCGCATCAGCTCCGCCCCCTCAAGCCCCTCAATGCTGTGCACCAGCTCGGTTTGCACATCCAGGGGGAGGCTTGTTGAAATCCCGTTGGCATAGTACTCAGAGGTCTTAAGCCCATCGGGCTCCAAAAACACCTGATGCCGCTCTCTTTGTGAAAATCTCACAACTTTATCCTCTATGGAGGGACAATAACGAGGGCCGGCGCCGCTGATCTTACCACTATACAGAGGTGAGCGGTCAAGTGAATCCCGTATTATTTCATGGGTTTTTTCATTTGTGTAGGTGATGTAACAGGGCAGTTGAGTGTTTAGGATTTCCTCCGTGGAAAAGGAAAACGGCACAGGGGGAGTATCGCCCCACTGAGCCTCCATTTTATCAAAATTTATTGTTTTGGCGTCTAATCTGGGAGGCGTTCCGGTTTTAAGCCTGCCGATTTTCAACCCCAGAGCGCTTAACGACTCAGAAAGCCCCGATGATGGAAACTCCCAGGCTCTTCCCGCTGAAAAACTCCTCAATCCGATATGAATAAGACCGTTTAAAAACGTGCCGGTCGTTACAATTACAGCCTTACTCAGGTACTGAGTGCCAAGGGCTGTCACCACTCCGGTTACACGGTTTTTAGTGTTGTCACTGATGAGTTCCGTAACGGCGATTTGTTTGATATCGAGATTTTCCGCCTCCTCAAGTACCCGTTTTATGAATACCCTGTAAAGTACCCTATCGGCCTGTGCCCGTAAGGACCAGACAGCGGGCCCTTTGGAGCGGTTAAGCAGACGGAACTGAATACCTGAAAAATCGGCAGCCTTTGCCATTATACCGCCTATAGCGTCTATTTCTCTGACAATATGGCCTTTGGCAAGGCCTCCAATTGCGGGATTACAAGAGAGCTGCCCTATGGTGTCAAGACTCATAGTAAAAAGACAGGTACTAAGCCCCATCTTTGCAGCAGCAAGGGCAGCCTCAGTGCCGGCATGGCCGCCCCCGACAACTATTACATCGTAAGACTTAAGGTGCGGCACGTTTATTTTTTCTTTTTCTTTGTGAAATCCACCCTAAGCACATTATCGTAAGAGCTCTGCTGCCCGGCTGTCGTCTCATCCTTGCCTGTACCGTTTTCCACTGGGCTGTTTATATCTTCCCTTTGGTACATGGAAACAAACTGAACCTGGATTTCAGGGGAGTATATGGCCAGGATGTGCTCTGACGGAATTGAGCAGGTCTCGGGTTTGCCGTCAAACTGCAACACCGCCTCTATCAAGCCGTTTGCTCCCCATGTAAAGTCCATTCTCTGATTAAATACCAACACCAATCCGTTGTGCTTCTCGGTATCTAAAAAACCCCGCTGCCCGATTACAACATCAGGTGCATGCCGCACTATTACAAACACACGCCCCACGATATTTAAAATATCATAAAATATCCGGCTTTTCAGCCCATCCACGTCTTTTGAGAAATCCACTACCGTCCCATTGCTCATGCTATTTTATCCTCTTTGATATGGCTTTAAAGTTGTCGGTTGCCGCCTGTTTTAATATCTGAAAAATCGCCGTCTCGGCAGTTGTTATCACAGCCCCGGCGTCGTGCATAAAACTCAGGCCTGTTTCCTTATTATAACTCTTCCTGGATGAGACACAATCACTTACAACATGAACTACATAACCCTTGTTTAATAAATCCAGAGCAGTCTGCAGGACGCAGATGTGGGTCTCTATCCCACAGAGCAACACCTTAGGCCTCTTTTGAAGTTTTTCATAGAAATTGTCTATACCACAGGCGCTGAAAGTTATTTTTTCATAAATCTCTGTCCCTTCCAGCGCATCCTTAAGTTTCTTCACAGTATGCCCAATGCCCTTAGGGTACTGTTCGGTTACTATTATCGGCATATTATGAAGCCGTGCCGTCTCAATAAGATGGCCGGTATTAATTATAACGTCCTCCCTGCCCTCTGTAACCGCAGCTAACTTTTCCTGAATATCTACAATCAGTAAAGCAGTGTCGTCTGAGTTTAGCGTAAATATATTCATCGTATGCTAATTTACACAATTACCGGTTATTTACTCAAGATAAATTTTTTCAAAATGTACAACATAAATTCCTATCCTTTCCATATGTACAAAGTTTATTATACCACATTACAGCAGCTTTTTTTATACTTTATATAGCACCCGAAATCCGATATAAATGTTGAAATAATCGGATTTCGGCAGCATTTATCTGAAATAATACCAAGTAGCAGTCAAAAGAGTAACGAGGCGGCAAGGAGAAAGCGACACCTCCCCTTAACAGGGGATTTCCCCTTTAGGGGAGACGTCAAGGAGCTTTCGACGAAGCCAACAAAGTTAATCGAATGAATGCAACTTGGTATAAGTTTCGTGCAAATTCAACAGTATTTCAGATATAATATAAACACTGATGACTATGATGAAATCCACGGATAAGAACACCGATGAACTCATAGAGAGACTAAGTAAAGCTCACGAGGAATTAAAACAAGAGAAAGCATTGCGGCAGTATGCCGACAAATCACTTGAAATCTATCAGAAAAAGCTGCAATCGGTATTGGACACCGCCGGTGATGCGATTATAACAATAGACGGCAACCATGAGATAATCTATTGGAACAGAGCGGCGGAGTATATATTCGGTTATTCTGCACAAGAGGCAGTGAGTAATGATATTACAATAATAATTCCTGAGAAGTTCAGGCAAAAGCACAAAGAAGGAGTAAAGAGAGTATCGCAGACAGGGAAATCAAACCTGATAGGAAAGACCTTTGAGCTGGAAGCGCTAAAGAAAGACGGCAAGGAATTTCCGGTAGAAATATCTCTTGCCCTGTGGCAGGCAAAGGGCGATAGTTTTTATACAGGCATTATAAGAGACATAAGCAGACGTAAGCAAACTGAAGCAGAGCTGCACAAGGCTAAAGAGTCAGCCGAGGCTGCAAACAAAGCAAAAAGTGTATTTTTAGCTAACATGAGCCATGAGCTTCGCACCCCCTTAAACGGTATAATAGGGATGACTAACCTTGCACTGGATACTCTTGTTGATACGCAGCAGAGAGAGTATCTCACTATTGTTAAAAACTCGGCAGCTCACCTCCTTGATCTCTTAAACGGTATCCTGGATTTTTCTAAAATAGAAGCCGGTAAAATGGAGATAAAGGAAGCGGACTTTAATTTGATTAGTACAATAAAAACCACAACAGAGCCCTTAATTATTACGGCTGCAAACAAGGGGGTTATGTTTAGCACTGAAATCTCGCCAAATGTACCGGCAGCATTAAGAGGAGACTCAGGCCTGTTGAAACAGGTGTTGGTTAATCTTATCGGCAACGCAATAAAATTTACGGAGAAGGGTAAAATAGAGTTAAAGGCTGACATGGCACACCATATTACAAAAACAGAACCGCCGTTTGTGAACCAGCCGTATTTGTTACATTTTTCAGTCTCTGATACAGGGATAGGTATTCCAGGAGAAAAGCTGGGCATAATTTTTGACAGTTTTACCATGCTTGAGGAGTTTGCAACCAAAAAATATGAGGGCACGGGGCTTGGGCTTGCAATAGTGAAAAAAATAGTGGCAATGCTTGGTGGTGAGGTTTGGGTGGAAAGCAAACCAGGCAAGGGCAGCACTTTTCATTTCACTGCCGGGTTTTCAGCATCATCAGGGCCTGTTCTTTCAGCCTCGTCAACAGAAAAGATTGATGTAACCGGCAAGCGCATACTATTAGTGGATAGTAATGCCTCCACCTGCAGGAGATTGGCCGATATACTCAGAGGTGAGGGGTTTTACGTTGATACGGCCTCAGGGGGCTATGAGGCCTCCGGTATGCTTACATGGTCAACTGTACAATATAATATAGTTATTGTAGATTTCCAACTGACAGACATGGACGGATTTGCTTTTTCAAGAAATATGAAGTCTATGGAGAGGCTATCACAGGTAAAAGTGATTATGCTCATCTCATCAGGTTTAAATGTAGATGAGGCACAGTGCCGTGAGCTTGGCATTTCAGGGTTTTTAGTCAAACCGATTTACAAGTCTGATTTAATGGAAGTACTTTCTATACTGACTGAGAATTGGGATAACCCCATAGCGTTGCTTTTGAACCGCCACAGAGTGCTTGAGTCAAGAAGGGCACTTAGAGTTTTAATCGCTGATGATGATGTGGTAAATCAAACACTTACAGTGAAGTTGCTGCAGAGGCGGGGGATTTTCCCTGATGTGGCAGGAACCGGACGGGAGGCTATAGATAAGCTCTCTGAGAACTACTTCGATCTCATCATCATGGACGTACAGATGCCCGTTATGGACGGCTTAGAGGCAACACGGCACATAAGGGGTGCAAAAGAGTGTGAGATAAATAAAGATGTCCCGGTAATTATCATGACAGCCCATGCGCTAAAAGGAGATAGAGAGCATTGTCTTGAGGCGGGAGCTTCTGATTATATTTCAAAACCGGTGGATGCCGATGAGTTGTATAACATGATTGACAAGCATACAGCTTCAAGGCATGTAGCTGCTGAAACACCATTTATTAGGCAGCACTCCGGCACTGATTATCTTTCCAGGTCACAGCCCGCCGTTTTACATCAACCGGCTCAGAGAACCTCCGGCATGTCACTAAATGTAAAAAAGGTACTACAGAGAGTTCAAAATGATGAGAGGGTTCTCAGAGACATGTGGCAAGCCTTCACAGAGGATGCACCGGGGCGGATAGCTTTACTTAAATCGTTGTTTGAAGCCCGCAATTTGGAAGGATTAAAGAGTCACATACATTTGATTATTGGAATGTCTGCAAATGTGGGAGCTACAGGGCTCAGAAGTGAGGCTTTTAGAATGGAGCTTGCGCTTAAGGAATTAAAGGGTAGTTTTCAGAATGAAGAGGCAAAAATACTAAATTTTATAGAAAATATACAATTTGAATCAGAGAAAGTTATAAAAGAAATCACAACGCTGCTTTTAAAACCACAAGGTGAAATCCGCTGATGTGTCCTCTTGCATCCTCAGGCTCTGATGCCCCTTATCATCTCGATAAACCGTATTTTTCAAGTATTTCAGTAAGTTTTTGTAAATCAACAGGTTTTGTAGTATAATCGTTACACCTGTTTACCCCCTTGTAGAAAGCGTCAATTAAGTCTGAAGGGGCATCAAGGGTTGTAGTCATAATGATTTTGACCTCTTTGTCCGGTGTAATCCCCATCGCCTTTTCTTTGCTGCGAATGTGTGCTAAAGCGCTGATTCCATCCATCTCCGGCATCATAATATCAAGACAAATGAGGCCATAGGGATATCCGGCTTCAATGGCACTTAGAAAAGCAGCAATAGCTTCGGAGCCGTTTATAGTAACGTCAACATCCCCGTAGTTTTCCAGAAAGCTCTGCAGCATTGTACGGCTTGAATAGTCATCATCAGCTATCAGTATTTTCATAAAACAGACCTCCTGTTTTTATGCCGGCAAACCTATACCGAAACGACATCATAGTCATATAACCCACCATATATTTTATTATATCATAGTGAGCGAAAAAGAGGATACAGTTCAATAAAGGGGTCAAGGGGGCCTCGCTCCCTTGCGGATGGGGTTTAAGGGGAAGGCGGCGCCTTCCCATTCTCTCTCTTCCCTTCTTTTTCTCTCCTTCTCCTATTTACCTATCTCTAACTGCTTATTTGGAATTTCACCGAACATTTCGGGGGCATAGAGGGCTTCTACACGGCTCTCGGGCAGTATGAATGTTCCCTCGTTATTAAACCTGACGTTGTATGAGACGCTGAATTTCCCTTTTGGAACATACTGGTAGTAAGCTCTTAGGCCTTCAAATGAGTTTTCCCTGTAAACCTCTACGGCATATCCCATCGGAGTAGTTCCCTTACCGGAGGAGGTGGAAAGTATGGAGGAATCTCTTTTGAGGCCGGTGCCTAATATTGATGAGCCTGCGGGGATTGGGTCAGAGACAACCACCCAAGTCATATCACTTTGGGCATCTATCTCAAGTGTTACACTTGCAACATCACCCTTTGACCATTTGCTGCTGGTTTTTTGTTCAATCGCCTCTACAGTTTTCTTTATTTTGTATCCGGTTGAAACCGGCTCTTTAAGCGCTATAGCTGCAAGTGATGAAACAGTTACCCACGGTGCACCATCGCCGCTGTGAAGGACTTCTACTTTGCTTCCCTGCGCGGCAGGCCATTCAAAAGACATTGTGCCGCCTTTAGCGGATTTATTGAAGTCAATTTTTTTGCTCTTATCAGCTAAGGATGCAGACGTTGTTCCGGTTACCTTTAAGTTGTCAAATTTCTCTGAAAATCTGTCCATTGCCACAACTCCCCATGCATTGGCAACAGTGGTGCTCCAGTATCCTCGTTTCAGAGCCTGAATTGTACCGTTAGTTAGACGAGGGATGTCCTCCTTCCAGTCATCAAATGGAAGCACCGTAAGCAGGGTTTTAACCGTGTTTGTATCCGGTGAGGACATCAGCCAAAAGAGGTTTTGGTTGACATCCTTTGAAAGCAGCATGACTGTGCCCTGAATGTTCATTCTTGAACGCAGGATGGTTTTTGCCTCTTTAAGGAGTTTATCATGATTGGCAATACTTTGCTCCCTGCGCAGGATGTTTATCCAGTCAAGCAGGGCGGAAATCGGCCACAGGTTGGGCTCTATGGTTATCGGCTTAAGATGTTCGGGTTTAGCCATTGAGTAGCGGGAGAGAGCCTCAATTGCCGCAATCTTTCTTATTGATAAGTCAGCCGCCGGCAGCGCCGAAGTTCGTGTAACCTTTCCCTCAACAAAATTGATTAGTGCGCTAAGCATCTGCAATACAGCAGGCTCAGGGACCTTATATCCTCCCTCGTTAAGTATAGACAGTATGTATGAGGTCAGCACATCGCTGCCCTCAAGCATCGTTGGAAAGAACTTAGCGAAACCGTTAACGTCAAGATATGACGGGAGTGTGTCCATTATTTTGTTTAATTCTTTTTTGTCCCTTAGTGCTACAGCTTTAGATATCCTCTGTTCAAGGCATGTGTAGGGATATGTGTTCATGTAGCTTACAACCCCATCCAGCCCGTTTGACAGCTGCCCGGTGACTTTCACATTTATCCCGCCTTTATCTGAGACGGCATCCTTTGGTTTTTCAACCTCAAGCGTGTATTTCTTATCTTTAAGCTGAGTAAGAACGGCCTGAAATGTTCTCACCTTTACGGCCTCAAGCACTTTGGATGATTTTTTGAGTTTATCCACAGCCTCACCGCCAACTTCTTTGGCTTCAATCTCATAATCAATTTTTTTAACACCATAGGGAACCGTGATTTCCCATGCAGTCTCCTTTGCCTCACCCGGTGTTAACTTTTTTGTTATTTTACTAAGCGGAGTCCTCTCCCCTTTTCCATCCATCGTCAGGCTTAGTGCAACCTCCGTATCCATGTTGCGCTCTGAGCCGTTTCTTATGGTAAAGCCGGCCATGAATTTATCCCCTTCACGCACAATGGCAGGTGTACCGGCAAACAATATTAAATCCTGAGAGGATTTTATTGAGGTCTCACCCGTTCCAAACAGGTTTGCCCCTGACGTTGCCACCGCTACTATTTTAAATGAGGTAAGGGAATCGTTTAACGGAATTTCCACCGCAGCCTCTCCATTAGAGTCAACCTTAACAGTACCCTTCCAAAGCAGTAGTGTGTCAAAAAGCTCTCTGGTAATTTGTTTTCCACCACCGCCGCCATGCGGAAGCGCTTTCTTTCCGAAATGACGCTTACCGATTACCATCATCTGGGCGGTTGAGGTCAACACCTCATAGGGGCGCTCGCCCATCATAGCCTTTAATAAATTCCAACTGGTATTAGGGTAAAGCTCCAGCAGTCCCTCATCCACAGCCGCCACCGCTACCTCGGAACCGGCAGGTACGGTTTTTCCATCTGCTGTTGCCACCTTGATTTTAACATTTGCTTTGGTGCGGATTTTATAAGTCTGCCGGTCTGCTTTAACCTCCACGTTTAACGTGTTTGGTTTCCAGCCAACCCGGATTTTACTGAGGCCGAACTTATAGGCCGGTTTTCCGGGATCAAACAGAAACCCTGGCTTTTCGTCCCCTATGCGTCCCCGTACGGCAAAGACCGAAACATAAACATTCGGTGTATAGTTGCTCTTTACCGGAAGCTCAAACACAGGCTCCTTACCGCTTACTTTCTTTACAAAATATTCGATAACACCCTCACGCTCAACTGAGACCAGTACCGTGGCTTCCCTGAAAGGCATTCTAACCTGAAAGCGGGCAGTCTCACCGGCCTCGTACTTTCTCCTCTCAGGGATAACATCTATCCTGTCGCTGTTGCCTGTGCCGGAGAGCCACCAGTCTGTGCCGTCTGAGACCCAAACCTCAGCGTTTGAAAATGACTTGTTACCGGAGTCGTCCGTTGTCACAGCCTCTATTATAAGATTACCACCAACTGGAGCAACAGCCTCACAGAGCAAAAGCCCCATGTTGTTGGTTTTGCCCTCACAGGCCGTACCGGCTTTCTTTATTTCAGTCACATGGCTATAGCCATAAAACCCGCCGGTTATACGCCGCCTGTGGCTGTAGGTTTTTCTCTGAAAAAGATTGGATTTGACTGAGGCATTGGCTACAGGCTTACCCTGTGGATCCACTACCACAACCTGAAATCTGACCGTGTCTTTGACCATCGCCCAACTCTGAGTCTTTATTCCTGCTAAGTACCGGGAAGGATACACGTTGGTATGCGTGGAGACGGTCTGAACCTCACCGTTAGGATCGTTATACTGTAACTCCGCTGTAAGCATTGCCGGAGCTGTAATTTCAGGGATTTTATCAAAAACCGCCCTGCCTCCCCCTCCACCGTCAAGATTAAAACTCAAGGTCTCAAGTTTAAATGGTTTATCATTTGATATGCTCTCTCTGTGCATATCATCATCAGAGTTCCACTCATCACCCTCAGTTGCCACAATCCCCTCTTTCATCTCAGCGCCTGTGAAAATAAAATCCTCAAACTCAGGGAAATGCAGCAGATAAGCGCTGATCTCGGCTCTTACCTTTACCGGCAGCTTTGAAGCTCCACCACCGGAAAGATACGCAGCAGAGATGTTAAAAGCTACATCCTTTGGTTTTATAAGCGGAGCCCGGGGAGCAGTCAACTGCCCTCTCATAAGCGGCACCCGGAACTCCTCAACTTTAAACGAGCCGGTGGGGAACTCTGTTCCTTTCCCTGTACTTTTAGACAGAAGGGATTCATAATTTCCCAATTTTGCATCTTTTGGGATTTTCCACATACCCTCGGCATGGCCGCCTGGGTTCCACTTTAATGAGATGTTGTAACGTTGCTCGCTTCCACGATGAGTTATAGTCATCTGATTGGGAAGTTCCTCAGGTTTTACAAATCCAAACCCCTGACCGGTTCTCTCCCTGGCAACGTGTTTGAAGTGCACTGTCTCGCCTGCCCGGAAAAGTGTCCGGTCAAAAACCGTGTGAATAGTCATCTTATCCGGTGAAGAATAATCATCTGAATGTAGATTGAATCTCCACGGCTCTATGCCGTTGTCCCAACTGGAATGGATAAAGGTTACATCATTGTCTTTCCTTGCAAAAACAAACAGTCCGCCTCCAATGCTGTTTAGTGAATTGGGATTTTCAGTGTAATTTGATTTAAGGTTATTGTAGGGAAGATTTTTAGATGAAATCTCTTTATTAATTTTAGCAACTCCGCTTCCGTCTGTTTTACCCTGCCACAGGATTTTACCATTACAGTCTCTTAGGGTGACATCGGCGTCTTTAACCGGTTCAGCCGTATCGAGCGTTGTAACCCAGACAACGGATGATTCCCGTCCCCATTTAAAATGTGCCGCTAAATTAGTTACCAGCGCTCCGGCCTGCACATACATGGTTTTTTTATTTTCTAACAGGTGTAGGCCTAAGATATTACTCTGAAGCTCTATTATATGAAATCCGGGTGTTTTAAGAGGAATCCCTACAACTTCAAAATCTTTACCGGCTCCTGGAAGCGGAATTGACAGGTTTTCAGTTTCCTCTTTGCCTGTAAGTATAGGTTTTTCCCTTTCAGCCGCCGATAGAATCCTCAGCCACTTGATTATGGCCTCATCGTCACCTCTGGCAACATTGTGAATCTTACCTTTAACTCCCCCTGCTGCTGAGGCACCCTTAGTAGCGTGGGACATTTTAAGCAGACTTTCCACATTTCTGACAGTTATGGGAAGCGCAGGTGTTGCGTTTAACTCGACAATGCCAAAACGTGAGGCAAATTTCGCTAGTGGCGGGTACTCATCGGTAGATACTTTAAGCGGGAATTTATTAAGATTTGAAAGTACCCTGCCGGAGTCGTCTTTTATATTTGCAGGCAGATTAATTGTAAAGCCTGACTTTTCTGGAAACGGTCCTTCAAAATATGCGTAAGTCACACCTGTATCGTTGTTGTGCTCACCTTTGTCTTTGAGTTTCCATGTTTTACCATTGTCTGCTTTTAGAGTAATCTCTTTGGCCACACTCCACGGTATTGGGGCAGATGATAGTATTTTCATGTTTGTCAGGGGAATACATTGTTTTTCGGGGCGTTCTCTTTGGCACTCAAAAGTGATGGTAAACGGTGGGCGGGTTTTATAGGTAATGACCTGATCTGTAGTTGTGGCCACACCGCTTTTAGATTTTACCCCGGCACCCCACACTATTTTGACCTCTTTGTCAGGAGGCAGTGCCCGTTTGCACTGAAAAATCAGCTTCGGAGTTTTTCTGTCCTCTACCCACATGCTTTTTATAATTTCTTTTTTCTTTTTATCATCTACCGGCATCACACCGATTTTCTCACCTATCCCGCTGACAGAACAATAAACGTGTTCCAAAACCGATTTTTCATCCACTGTGGAATCAAGTAAAAACAGAAATGCTTGTTCCTCTTCTATCAAAGACCCTTCATAGGGGTCAGGCCGCACAACGGCTGGTCCGCCTGTAGAGAAACTAAACTCATTTTTGCCGTCGACGGTCTTACCGGAAAGGGTTTTAAGTCCGTCTTTTAATTTAAAGTCACACTTAACTCCGGCAGGTAAATCAGCGGCAAAATCGTAAGACCAGTTCTTACCGTCAATCCATCTGCCTGTGGCGTTATCCGTGCAATTGGTATCAAAGGGGTCTTTAAGAAAAGGGTCGCCAAAGGGAACAATCTGCTCGGAAAATCGCACCGCTACCTGTCTTATATTTTTAACAGCGCCCTCCGGTGTAAACACATCTACTTTAGCAAAGTCTTCACTATTGACAACACCTGAAAATATTGAAAAAAACAAAACCACAGCAGTCAACATAAATATTTGTAATTTTCTGCGTCCCACCACCATATACCAATCCCCCAATATACAGATAATATTGTTTTCGAAGTTCTGAGCTTTTATTTTATGCGTTTATGCTAATTAATGCAACTTGGTATATGTCACACATCTGAAAAATTGATCCGCACAGAGTTAAAATAAAGGCGGGGTGCATGCTATTGAACACCCCGCCGGTTACCTCAGCCTGTTACCATCTGTTAGTTCTTATTTGAAATCGTTACATATATAAAGGCGCCGTTGCGGTTTATCAGCAGAAGCAAGTCATCATCCTTTTTAATGGCGCTCAATATCTGTTCATAGTCCTTTATACTGTTTATACGTTTCTTGTTTATCTCCTGAATTACATCACCTTGCTTGAGAATTGAGGCGGCAGGGCTTTCATCGGAAACATTAGTAACAATAACACCGGTAACTTTTGCCGGCATATTGAATCTGTCCTTTATGGATTGGGTTAGGTCCTGAACACTAACGCCTTTTAATCTGCTCTGTTGTGATTGCCCTGACGGGGTTGAAAGTGCGGGCTGTTTTTCATCCGGTAACTCACCTACCACCACCTTTACGTTAATCTCCTTACCGTCACGAACTATTATCATTGAAACAGCAGAACCGGGTTGGGTACCAGCCACAGCATTTCTCAGAGCTCTTGTTGACTCAGCCTCTTTACCCTCAAAGGAAATAATAACATCCCCTCGCTTAAGTCCCGCCTTATCAGCCGGGCCTCCGTCCATAACATCTGCAATTAGAACCCCCTTTTGCACTTTCGTACCAAAAGACCTGGCCAGCTCCGGCGTCAGAGGTTGAATATTTACTCCCAGCCAGCCGCGTGTCACCTTACCAACTTTCATCAGGCTTTCCATAACAGTTTTGACCATGTTTGAGGGAATGGCAAAACCAATTCCCTGATAACCGCCGCTTGTTGAAAATATTGCCGTATTAACTCCCACAAGTTCGGCACGGCTGTTAACCAAAGCACCGCCTGAGTTGCCGGGATTTATTGCGGCGTCTATCTGGATAAAATCCTCATAGTCGGCTATACCGACATCTGATCTGCCCACGGCGCTGACTATCCCCATTGTGACTGTCTGGCTTAAACCATAAGGGTTGCCTATTGCCACCACTATCTCACCGACACGCAGCCTATCTGAGTCAGCCATCTTAAGCACCGGCAAATCTGTAGCATCTATTTTAATAACAGCAAGGTCAGTTTTAGGGTCAGAGCCTATCACCTTACCCTTGTACTCTTTCTTGTCAGAGAGCTTTACCATTATCTCATCCACTTCTCTTACCACATGGCTATTGGTTAGAATATAGCCATCCTGACGCACTATTACACCCGAGCCCAGTGCCTTGGATTCAAATTTCTTGTTATGCGGAGCATGAAAAGGGGATTCATCCCCAAAAAACCTCTTAAACATGGGGTCTTCAAAGAAATTTCCAAAAGAGTTCTGCATTGTAACTTTTTTAGTAATGGAGATATTAACAACAGAGGGCTTTGCAGCATCTGAAACCTCAGTAAGGGCGGTGCTGAGCTGCTCAAGAATAGACTTGCTCTGCGGGGATACTTCCTTATATTGAGCGATTGATTGGTTATGGATATTGAGGTTTGACGATAACACTAACCCCGCTACAATTCCGCTTAGTAACAACAAAACCCCAAAAAGGGTTTTTCTTGCAGATGACATCGTTATTCCTCCGTAATTTTTTTAATTTTGGGGTAAACCTCTCAGTCTTCCTCTCTGGAAAAAACTATTCAAGAAAACCCCTCTGAACATTATAATTATCTCAAAACACATCCTTGTGTGTCAACTGATACCAAATTGCATTCATTCGATTAACTTTGTTGGCGTGTGTCAAAAGCTCCTCAACGTCTCCTCTAAAAAAGGGAATCCCCTGTGAGGGGAGGCGTCGCTTGTTCCCAGCCGCCTCGTTACTCTTTTGACTGCTACTTGGTATGAGAGGTAATCTTATTTAAGATAATGGAACCGCTTGAAAAAAAAACATTAATTTGATTATTCTAAGCTGATGGAAATTCTAAACACTTTAGCGATAATTATAATCCTTGGCGGAATACTTGCCATCGTTTATCAGGTATATATATTTATGGAGCATAAGTCAAACCTGACGATAACTTGTGACCACCTGGATGCCGAAGTCTATGTGGATGAGATGCTCTTAGGGGAGCCTCCGGTTGAGACAAAGGTAGCCCCCGGCTCACACAATATTCTAATAAGAAAAACACTGGATGACGGTAGTTACTTCATTTATGAGGGAGTAGTGAATTTAGGGAAAGGAGTTATAAAGAATTTAGATTATAAACTTGAGCATAAGTTCACTGAAAAGTACTACTGGGATAACGCTTTAGCAAACGACGAGGTATCAGCTTATAGGGGTTATATGGAGCGTTTTCCAGAGGGCGCCTTTGTTGAAGAGGCTGAGGCCCGGATAGAGGATATTATATTCTCTAAAACTACCGATTTAAAAGCCTGTGAGGAATATCTACATCTTTATAGTACAGGAAAATATACGATTGAGATAAGAGAAAAAATGGAAGAGATGACCTATGCCTTGTGTGACACAATCAGGGGGTGCAAACTATACATTGATAAATATCCAAAGGGAAAATACACGAATGATCCAAAGATACGGCGGGTAAAGAAACTCATTTTAGCATCACATTATTTATCCACAAAGGTACTTGAGGGGCACAAGGGGCCGGTAAATTGTCTTGCTGTTTCCGAGCAAAGGGTTTTTTCCGGCTCAGACGACAAGTCCATTAAAATGTGGGATGTACCTACCAGTACGCTGATATACAGTTATGAGGGCCACTCAGACGGAGTGTCATCGATAGTGATTTCCGGTAAAACAATGGCTTCTTGCTCAGAGGACAAAAGTATCATTATCTGGAATCTTGAGGAAAACAGTATTCATCGCAGAATAACCGGCCATGACGGCTGGGTTACGTCGGTTGACATCACAGGTGGTTTTGTAGTGTCGGGGTCTGAGGACAAAACAATAAGAATATGGAATATGGAAAGTGGAGCACTTCTGAGGACTATCGAGGCCCATACCGGTACCATATGGAAAGTGGCGGTAGTTGGAGAGAAGATAATTTCCGCTTCAGAGGATAAAACCATAAAGGTATGGAATATAAAAACCGGCGAGTTGATGAAAACATTCGAGGGACATGCCGATAATGTTTGGTCTTTTGAGATAGCCGGTGACAGAATAATTTCTGTTTCATGGGATGATACGATAAGGGCGTGGGATTTAAAAACCGGCACAGCCCTTTATTCGGTAAGAGCGAACTCAGGTAGAATTTATGCTGTTACCGTGCATAACAACAGGGTATTTACAGGCTCATGGGATAGAAAAATACGTGTCTGGGACCTTAAAAGCGGAGACCATCTGAAAACATTGGATGGACATCAGGAGAGCGTTTATGATATTGTCCACATGGGCGAGAAAATAATCTCGGCCTCTTATGACAAAACACTGGTTGTATGGGAGGTTGAATCCGATGAGAAAGAAGAGCCCTCAAGTGACAGTTCATTTGTGTAAGTGTGGTGTTAAGAAAACCTCATCTCTAATGTTTTAGTTCTATGAAATATTTAGATAAGATAAAAGATTTCTTTACAGTAAAACCGGAGTCGGAGGACAGAAAGGAAGCCCTGAGGCTGAAGTATCAGGTGTATCGGGAGCTCCTTGGCCATAATAATGATTTCCTGAGTGTTGTTGCCGACATGGAGGAGAAGCTCTCCGGAGATTATATATTTGACAGGCGGTATATTGTTGATGGTGTGGAGAGTATAACTAATCACATTAAGGAGCTGGTAACTAAGATTAACGAACTTACAGGGGGTAGTTATCCGGGCCTGTACAGCACAATGAGTAACATTGCCGGTGAAATTGAAAAGCTACTGACAAGGAAAAAGATGGTTCCATCCGGTGAATTCACTACCACCTACGATAAACTTTCAAAGGATATGGTCAATCTTGCCGGTGGTAAGAACGCTAATCTTGGAGAGATCAAAAGCCGCCTTGGGCTTCCAATTCCCGAGGGGTTTGCCATAACCTCGGCCTCTTATGCAAGGTTTATGGCCCATAACGGATTTCTGGAAAAAATAAACGAAAAACTTGCAGACTTGTCTATTGAACACATGGATGAGATTACAAAAACAGGCCGTGAGATTCAGGAAATGGTAATAAACGCCGAAATTCCAAAGGATATGGAAGACTGCATCACGCATACTTTTAAGGAGGTTTTCGGGCAGCGTGATGTTAACCTATCGGTAAGAAGTAGTGCTATTGAGGAGGATGATGAGTTTAGCTTTGCCGGAGCATATGCTACTTTTTTAAGTGTGAAGCCTTCCATGATTCTGGAAAAATATAAAAGTGTTATAGCGAGCCTGTTTTCAAGCCGTGCTATCTTTTACTATAAGACAAAGGGATTTAAGGAAACCGACATAGCAATGGCGGTGGGAGTGCTTGAGATGGTAAATGCAAAGGCAGGCGGTGTTATGTATTCCCTGGACCCTAATGATCCCCAAAGTTCAACAATAATAATAAATGCCATACGCGGACTGGGTAAATGTGTGGTTGACGGCTGTGTGGAACCGGAGGCCTATACAATAAAGCGGACGGAACCGCTTCAAATAACAGACAAAAGAATCCCGGAGCAGTACACTATGGTTGTCTGTTCCTTAGACGGCACTATTGAGGAGAGCCCGATGCCGGATGAGCTTATTGGAAGCGCCACTCTTTCAGATGATGAAGTCCTCACACTTGCCCGATATGCCGTTGCACTTGAGGACCACTACGGCACTCCACAGGATGTCGAATGGGCTCTTGACCAAAACGGAAAACTTGTCATACTTCAGACAAGGCCGCTTGCAGGGATTTCATACGATATGGAGGACTCAGTGCCGCCTACCATCAATGGCCGCAATTTAATCATAAGTAACGGTGTCATCGCATGCAGAGGTGTCGGACATGGTAAGGCCTTTTTGTTGAGAACCGATGATGATTTAAAGAATTTTCCGGAGGGAGCCGTTTTGGTAGCCAGGAACACTTCCCCTAAATACGTTACCATTATGAATAAAGCCTCAGCCATCATAACTGATGTAGGAGGTAGCACAGGGCACATGGCCTCACTTGCCAGGGAATACCATGTACCGTCAGTGTTGGATACCGGAAATGCCACAGAGCTGATAAAGCCCGGGCAGGAGGTTACGGTTGATGCCGTTAACTGTAATATTTATGACGGATATGTTGAAGAGCTTATAAAATATGGGGAAAAGAAAAGAAATCCACTTAAGGAAACAGTTGTGTTTAAGACACTCGAGCATGTGTTAAAGCATGTGGTCCCGTTGAACCTGACTGACCCTGAAGCAGTGGAATTCACTGCCGAAAACTGTAAAACCTACCATGACATTACGCGTTTTATCCATGAAAAGGCCATGAATGAGATGTTTAAGATAACAGATGTTGACAGACTGGGCAGCGGCACCGGTGCAGTGAGAATGAATACAGGTCTGCCTGTGGAGATTCTGGTTATAGACCTTGGGGGCGGGTATGAGGGCACACCCAATATAGTGCAGCCGGAGCAGATACGCTCTGAGCCCTTTAACTCCTTCTTTAAAGGCATGGGTACAATGCGGTGGCCACAGGGTGCGCCTCTTGACGTTAAGGGATTTATCGGCCTGGTTGCTCACAGTGCTTCTATCCCTGAAAACCACTACGAAATAATGGCACAGTGCAGCTTTGTGTTTATCTCCGAGCACTATATGAATTTCTCCGTGAGACTGGGGTATCATCTGTCAACCGTTGAGGCTTTCTCATCCGACCACCTTAACGATAACTACATCCGGTTTCATTTCAAAGGGGGTGGCGCACACATAGACAGAAGGCTAAGGCGTGTGCGCCTTATTTCGGAAATTCTAAAGGCTTTGCACTTTGACTCCGTCTCCGTCAGAGACGACGTTATTGACGCCTCTCTTTCCAAATACAAGCGTTCATTTATCATGCGAAAACTCCTGCTTCTTGGAAAACTCACTGCATATACAAAGCAGCTTGATATGGTTATGTACAACGACTCAGTTACCGATATGTATATTAAAAGTTTTATCAAAGACCATATCGCAGAATAATGATTGATTTTGCGGTAAGCTCAAAGAAAAACAAATGGTTAAAAGATCAAATGGAGGCTCTTAACATTAAAGAAGCCGACCTGCTTGAGAAGTTTATCCGCTCATCGGGAAAGGGCGGCCAGAAGGTCAATAAATCCTCAACATGCGTCTATATTAAACATCTGCCATCCGGCATCGAGGTTAAGTGTATGAAAGACAGAAGCCAGTCGATCAACCGTTTTTTGGCAAGGCGCACTATTGTTGAAAAACTCATGGCAAAGACTAACCCTGCCGCCACCGGAGTACTCCAGGTTGAAATACCTGTTGATAAAAAACCGCATACTACTTCATAATAACAACAGGAGATTATTATAGTATATGATGATTGATACCGATTTAACATGGGTTTATAAACTAAAAAAGCGCATTGTTATAGGTTTGGTCTTACTTCTTGTTGTTACTTTCGCTTTAGTATTCAGTATTGTATTTTCCAAGTTAAAAAATAGTTTTCTAAAGGAGTTCAGAGGTAAATCGTCAGAGTTGAGCCATATTATCAAGCCGCTCCTTGAACACTATATGCTTGAGCGATCTACTGAGCTTCAGAGCTCTTTAGATGAATTGCAGGATTTGAAAAACCCGCTTAATTCCATCAAGATCATTGATACAGACGGCAGGGTGGCGTTTTCATCAAACAAAGCAGAGGTTGGAAAAGTGTTTGACAGAAAAACCGACACATCTTGTTTGCCCTGCCATGGAAATTTGAACCGCATCAAAGGTGGTGAGGCATCGGTAGTTGTAACCTCCTCCGGGGAGGATATACTCAGATGTGTGACAGTTATTTATAACGGAAGTAAGTGCTATGGCTGCCATAGCCCGCAAAACAGAATAAACGGTAAACTTATCATAGACCGCTCTCTTTCACAAAGTTCCAGATTTATAAATTCCATGAAAATCATGGTATTTGGCTCTGCTGCTTTTGCCATACTCCTTATTGTTCCATTTATTTCCATTATGATAAACCGGTATATTGATGAAATAATGAGCCAGAAAAAGGAAATAGGGATGCTCTACTCAATGGTTGACTCATTGAGCAAAACCATAGACGTCGAGGAATTAAAATATCTGGTATGCAGGATATTTAAAGAAACCTTCAAAGCTGATGAAATAGACATAATCTTACCTAAGGGAACCAACGATTTCCGGGCTTTTACCCGATATGCCGGTAAAGATGAAATTGTACGCCGAAAAATAGAAGTAAACACCAAACTTTATAATGTTATCATTCTGTGGCTAAGCGGACAATTGCCGGCAATCGATGGAATGAACAACAATAAAAATATCTACATGGACATATCGCTTGGCACTAACCGGCTTGCCCTTATTGTAATAAGAAAACTTATAGGCTCACTTAACCATAAAAAGGAAGAGTTTCTGAGTGCACTGTCAACACATATTGCAATTGCGTTTGAAAATGCACGGCTTTATTCCATTGCTATAGCTGATGAACTTACCGGTCTTTATACCCACAGATACTTCAAATACATAATGGAAAAGGAATATATCAACATAAGGACGAACTCAGGCAGTACCCTCTCCTTGTTGATTCTTGATCTTGATAATTTCAAGAAGGTCAATGACACATATGGCCACCTTATCGGAGACAAGGTACTTGAGGAGGCTGCTCTGACTCTCAGGGAATCTATAAGGGAAAATGACTACGCTTTCCGGTACGGAGGAGAGGAGTTTACAGTAGTTTTACACAACACCTCAATTGATCAGGCAATGGTGCTTGCACAAAGGATACGGGAGGCAATTGAAGAAATGGAGATTCCACATGAAACCGGTATTCTTAAGATAACAGTAAGCATTGGTGTAGCAGAGCATACGGAAAAAGATGAAACTACAAATCATTTAATTGCAAGGGCGGATGGGGCACTGTATGAGGCAAAAAGAACAGGCAAAAATAAGATTGTCAGAGCGGCAATGCCATGAAAAAACTGATACCAACTTGATATAAGCTTTTCGAGGAACAAGCATTTGGGTGGTTGAAACTATTCGTGAACAGCCTCTTTGTTGTTTCCGATATCGGCAGGAATTGTAGTTATCGGCAGCTTGACTGTAAAGGTTGTACCTCTTTTTTGCTTTGTACTGACGGTTATTTGTCCGCCGTGTTTTGCTATTATGCCCTGAGAAACTGAAAGACCCAACCCTGTCCCCTTACCTTTTGATTTAGTTGTAAAGAAGGGATCAAATATATGGTGTAAAATGTGGTCAGGTATTCCCTGACCAAAGTCTGCCACCTTAACGGCTACGAAGTTAGGTTCATCAGCCCTCTCCACCTCAAGGCGAATTTGCCCGCCTTTTATGGTTACATCCAAAGCGTTTAGTATGAGGTTTAAAAACACCTGCTCGAGTTGTTGTCTGTCGCCGTGGATTCTGGGCAGGTTGGGAACTACTGTCAGCTCGGCATGTACGCCTGATAATTTCAACTGGTTACCGGCCAGCTTAAGAGTCTCTCTTACCACGTCGGATATGCAAATCGGCTCCATGATGCTTTCACTTTCACGTGCAAAATCAAGGAGGTTTCTCACTATGGTTCTTGACCTGTCAGCCTCGTCTATCAGGTCTTTTATCATATCAAGACGTTCCTCTTCCTCTAAATCATGATAGTCCTCAAGGAGCATGTGAGCAGTAAGGGTTATGTTATTTATGGGATTGTTCAATTCATGTGCCACTCCGGCGGTAAGTGTGCCCACCGCCCTTAACTTATGCGACTGTGATATGATGTTTTGTTGTCTGTCAAATTCCCTCATCATTTGCTCCAGGGCCGATGCCAGATCGGAAAATTCGTCCTGATACACCTTACCGGGCATGAATTTGATTTGCTGTCCGGTTGAAAGGTGTTTTGCGTACTGCACTATCTGGCTCATTGTCCTTAACACCCTGAAAACCAGCAACTGCACTATAAAAAGCATGAAAACAAATAAAGATAACGTTGCCAAGGCAAAAACTATCTTGAAAAGCCACATGTCTTTTCTCATTGTGTGGCCTGTTTTTTCAGAGAAAACCTTGCCGTAATTGCTTATCACATTGCTCAGAAAGTATAATTCATCACGAATTTTTACTATCTTGGTGTTTGTCTGTTCGGTGGAGGCAAGGCTGTTAATTTCCGCTAAATCGTCTAAAAGTTTGCCGTATCTTTCTATGGTTGAAATCAATTTAGAATTGTCGAAAAATTTCCCGAAATCACTGTAACGCTCAAACACCAGCATTTCAAAAGATTTTATGCTCTCCTTACTTTCTTTAATGTCCTCCCAGCCGGCTACAAAGTTTTTTTCATGAAACATAGCCTTGTTTGAAAGGAGGATATAAGAGTTGGCAAGATTAACGTATTTCATGTCTCTGGTTATTAAATAGACTGTTACACCGAGAGCTGTTGTTATAATGCACGAGAGCACCACAGATACTACAAAGACCATGTAAATGTGGGACCTTATAGTGAATCGCTGATTTGCTTTTTTGCCGGCATCATGTTGGAGATCATTTTGAGCTTCTATTTGTTCAATTTTTTTATCAAGGAAGGTTTTTAACTTTTTAAGTAAACAGTTATACCATTTATCAAGACAGTTGTGAAACAGCATTATCTTATTTGGCTATATCTTTTAAGGCATCTGTTTTACCAAGCACTTCCGCCGCCTTTATAATAACATTGCGCAAATCATCCGGTTTAAAAGGCTTTGCAATAAAATCAAAAGCACCCTTTGTCATAGCCTGTTGTGCTAATTCCATCATAGCATAGCCCGTTATCATAATCACCTTTGTGCCGGTTGATTTATTCATTACGCTCTCCAGCACTTCCAGTCCGTCAAAGTCTTCCATCCTTATATCCGTTACCACTATGTCAAATTTCTTTTCTGATATTCTTTTCATGGCTTTCTTAGGGTCAGTGAACACCTCCACCTCGCAGCCGAGCTTTTCCAGCGCAGGTTTTAACCGTTTACCCACTATCAGTTCATCATCGAGCAAAAGCACATCCAGTCCACTACTCATAATCTAAACGTTAAATGAAAACATCATCGGTTGTCAAGTGCAATTATCTCAAAAGCATAGCCGGTTACTGTTCAGGTTTTTATTCTTTGCAGCATCTTACTCTGAAAATAGAGTCCTCAAGTCCATCATCGTAAGAATTACTGCCGCCACAAAACTGGTCAACATCGGTTTTCACCATAAATCTCTTCTTATCGTACAGAATACACTTGCCTTTTGCCGGTATAAACTTTGCCTTGCTATAGAAGGTCCCTTCATTTTCAAAAATTGTCTTATAGAAATTAACATAGGTTAAGGGCATTTGATGCATCTTAAAATCAGAGGGATTGTAATCTATCCCTTTTCTGAAAGCATATTTAAATCCATAACCATAAAAGGAACTGAGGCTTCTTTGAGGGTAAAGATAAAAATAATCATACAGATAGTAGCAGCACTGTAGAGCCGTCACGGAAAAAACAATCGTAACTAAAAGTATTTTTTTTTTGTACTTTAATATTTCGTTAAATCCGTAGCAGGAAAAAATAAGAATGAAAACACCGGTGAGTAACGCCCTCAGAGTGTGTGGAGCGTCAATGGTCAGAGCGCCGGTTACCGGTGAAACAATCAGAAAAAGAATCAACAATCTGGTAAAGGGTTCGTTACGGTACATTTTTCTTTTAAAAACTATAAAAATCGAAAAAATAAAAAGAATAAACACCGGTATAAAAAGTACTCCCATACTTGCTGTATTAAAAAGGAGATTTACATCACCTTTTAATACGAGAAAGTCTATACTGAAATAAAGCAGGTAGTTTTTTATAAACATGAATATTTTTTCAAAGATACCGGTTGAGTCGTCATACAGGTAGGTTGTGCTGTTAAACCTCGACATCACGGCGTCTGTGTTATTTACGGTAAAAACAAGAAACACTATTAAAGATGGAATGAGCCCTGCAATAAAGAAGAGATTTCTCCGGTAAAAATCCATGCCTCTGTAGGCAAAGACAAGCAGCATGGCCATTAAAAAGGCTAAAAGCCTCATGCTCGTATAAGTGTAGATGGAAAAGCCTAAAATTAAACCGGTTATAAAAGCATATATATGGAGTTTTCCTTTTTCGTATGTGATATAAGTAAAATAAAGAAACCAGACGATTAACGCCAACACTGATACAGCTTCAAAGGCAACTCTCGACACAGCAAAAAAACACGGTAAAAACCCGGCACTTACCAGTGCATAAAAATGAGTAAGCCGGCTTTCAGGAAAAACGGCCTTAACCAACATGTAAAAACCGGAGAGAAAAACCATAAAAAACACAACACTTGCAAGCCTTAAAGTGCCTTCCGAGAAAACTATAAATTTATATAAAAAAGCCGAAACATAAATATACACAGGGTTTTTGTACTCCCCGAACGCCCTAAAATAAAGTGGATACCTAAAGCCATACTCATCAGTGCCGGTTTTTGCTATAGCGTAGGCATTATTAGCTATTGAGGTCTCATCTATGTGAAACCCTGTGGGTATCTGACCTAGCTTGTAAACATGGAAAAACACAATTATTAAGATTAAAGACAGCAAAACCACTTTTCTGAACATCCGATATGTTACAAAAATTTACTGTTTGAGTCAAGAAACCGGTACAACCCGAAATCCGATATAGAAAATCGAGATACTTTACACCGGATGTTCCAGCGATAAAATTAGTAAGTATGTGGAATATATAGACAATATGGATTTTCCTCCATACATGTAGCCACTAATGTATTTAAAAAAGACTTGACAATATAGGCAAAATAGTGATCGGACTTTTGACAGACGGAGAAGGGTTGCCGGTATCAGTGGAGGTATTTAAGGGAAATACTAATGATACGAGCACCTTTTTGAATCAGGTGAAGAAGTTAACGTTAAGTTTTGCCTTCGCAAAACTGCTCCACTGTGTTACGCCCTGACATCCCCTACCTTGCGGCTATGTATAGTGTAGGCGACGGGGGAGGCCGTGGGGAAAGAACCCCAAACCCTGCAAAGGAAGTTTATAATCTTACAGCTCTGGGAAAAGCATGTATCTTAAGAAGGGTAAGGAGCTTTCGACGAAGCCAACAAAGTTAATCGAATGAATGCTACTTGGTATAACATTAGAAACTATTGATATTTTTTAGCTCAGAGTCCGGGATGAATATTTTAACCGTTGTGCCGTCACCCTCTTCACTTTCAAATTTAAATTCCCAGTCGTGGGCACGCACTATGTGTTTGACTATGGCAAGCCCCAGACCAGTTCCACCCAGTTCCCTTGACCGCGATGGATCAACCCGGTAAAACCTCTCCCCTAACCGTGTAAGGCTTTTTCTGGGGATTCCTATGCCAGTATCTTTAACGTAAAGACAACGTTTGGAATTATCCTCACTAAAACCTATTTCTATTGTCCCTGACTGTGTAAATTTTATAGCATTATCTACCAGATTAATCAACACCTGCACTATCCTGTCCTTATCAGCCACAAGCAAAATATTGTCACTTGCAAATGCCGTTTTAATGTTTAAATGTTTATCGGCTGCCTTTGCCCTCAGGGTCTCCACCACTGTATCAACAACCTCCATGAGGCTCATAGTCTGCTTGTTTATCCTTATAACGCCCAACTCTATTCTTGATATAGTGAGCAGGTCCTCAACAAGCCGGTTTAGGCGTTCGCTGTGAAAAACTATAGAGTTTAAAAACCGTGCGGCATTCTTTTTATCTGTCAATGCGCCTCCAATTAGTGTCTCGGCAAATCCCTTAATGGCCGTTACCGGCGTTCTTATCTCATGGGATACGTTTGCCACAAAGTCCTTCCTCATCGTTTCCAGTTTCTTTAACTCCGTAATATCGTGAAACAGGATAACCACTCCGGAAAGATCATTTTTTTTGTAAAACGGCGACATTCTTACCATAAGATATTTTTCCTGCGGATGTTCAAGAAATATCTCTCCTGATTCGCTCTTGTCAAACTTCTTTACTTTATCAAGCATGACATTGAGGTTAAAGCTCCTTATTATCTCTATCAGTTGGCGGGAAACTGTGGTGCTTTTATAATCAAACATATCCCTTGCCCTGTCGTTTAAATAAACAACGCCGTCACGGTTATCTATAATCAGGAGGGAATCAGGAATGCTCTCCAGTATTGCATCCAGTTGCGAGCGCTCCTCCTCGGTTTTTTCAAATTTCTTTTTCAGGTTTTTAGTTATATTATTTATGAAATGATACACCTCCGCCAGATCAGGGTAATCTTCAAAGTAAACCTTATCCTGAAAACTCCCGTGATAGACAATCTCAGAAAACAACTTGATTTCCTCAAGGAAACGTTTCTTTCTTTTATAATCCCTGTAAATAAAGATTATGGTTATACATGCCCCTATAAGCGAAAATGTCACAAAAGAATAGGTCAATATTCCAACCTTAAAACTATTATCATAAAGAGTGTTTTTAACAACTGATAAGGCAATTAAATAAAACAACGTTGCAGAGACAACCATGATGGCACAAACAGTTATGATGCGAAGACAGAGGCGCTTACCGGCTGTAATCATACACCTTCCTCAAAATAATAGCCGATGCCTCTGCGGGTTTTTATGTAGGCAGGACGACTGGTGTTGTCCTCAATCTGCGCTCTGAGTCTTCTGATGTGAACGTCAACAGTTCTGGGCTCAACGTATGCCTCATCACGCCACACGGCATCAAGGAGCATCTCCCGGGTCTGCACCTTGCCCCTTTTCTTTATCAAATGAAGCAAGAGTTTAAACTCTGTGGGACTTAATTTCAAAATCCTTCCATTTTTGGCAACTGAATACATTTCCATGTCTATTTGAAGATTACCTACTTCAAGAGTTTTCTCTGTAATCTCTTCATCGCTGCTTCTTCTGAGCACCGCTTTTATACGCGCTGTCAGCTCTCTTAAGCTAAATGGCTTTGTTAAATAGTCATCCGCTCCGGATTCAAGCCCTGCAACTTTATCAGATTCCTCAGACTTGGCCGTCAACATTATTATAGGAACCGCCGCCGTTTTCTTTGACGCCTTAACTGTCCTGCAGATTTCCATTCCATTGGTGCCAGGAAGCATCAAATCCAATATGATTAAATCAAAAGCACCATTGTTTATAGCCTTAAGCCCGTCTGTGCCGTTATGATAAACGATTACACTAAATCCCTCTTTTTTTAAATTATAGGACAGCAACTCCGCTATGTCCTTTTCATCCTCTATCACTATTATCTTTCTCACCTTTTTACCTTCTATGCTACCTATAATTTAACATAAAATAATTGTTTATACCAAGTAGCAGTCAAAAGAGTAACGAGGCGGCTGGGAGCTTTCGAACAAGCCAACAAAGTTAATCGAATGACTGCTACTTGGTATAAGACTTCAGCTGCCCAGACACATACTATAAACCGGGGGTTTTGGGGAATCGTTCTTCTAACCCTTTCTTGTCTTCTCTTCCTGTAGCTCTTCATTTATTAAATCAACTAAAGCGCTGATTAAGTCGGCTTCTTTTACCTTTCTTACGACGGTGCCCTTTTTAAACAGCAGTCCCTCACCGCCGCCACCTGCTATGCCATAGTCCGCCTCTTTGGCTTCACCCGGGCCGTTGACCTCACAGCCCATTATCGCCACAGTTACGGTGCTTTGCACTGTCTTAAGCCGCTGTGCGGCCTCATGTGCAAGTTTTACCAGATTAACACGCGTGCGGCCACACGTTGGGCACGATATAAAGTTGATACCCTTTTGCCGTATTCCGAGGGATTTTAGTATCTCATAAGCCACGTTTACTTCCAATTCAGGCTCACTTGTCAGAGACACTCTCATCGTATCCCCTATCCCGTCATACAACAGGGAGCCCAGGCCGGCCGCACTTTTTATTATTCCCGTCTCCGGTATCCCCGCCTCAGATATTCCTATGTGCAGGGGATAATCGTGGCGGCTGCTAAAGAGCCGGTATGCCTCTATTGTTATAGGCACGTTTGAGGCCTTAAGGGATACTTTTATCTCCTTAAAGTCCAGATTTTCAAGTATTCCGATATGGCGCTCGGCGCTTTCCACTATCGCCTCCGGTGTTGGATGCCCATACTTAGACAATATGTCTTTTTGAAGTGACCCGCCGTTTACTCCTATTCTTATCGGCACCCCTCTGTCCTTACACGCTGCAACCACCTCTTGAACCTTCCACAGGGGGCCTATATTGCCGGGGTTTATCCTGAGACCGTCCACACCCTGCGCCACCGCCTCCAGTGCCAGCTTCCAGTCAAAATGTATATCGGCTATCATCGGAATGTGGATTTGCTCCTTTATTTTCCCCAGACAACGTGCCGCTTCCATATTGGGTACGGCAAGACGTATTAGCTCACAGCCGGCTATCTCAAGGGAGTTAATCTGATATACGGTACTCTTAATATCGTCTGTTTTGGTCTTTGTCATTGACTGCACCGTTATGTGGGCATCGCCCCCTACAGCCACGTTTGACAGCTTTATCTGTCGTGTTTTTGCTCTCTTTGATATCATTGTTTCTTTCTGCCCCGGTGTTTCTTGCTATGACCTTCGCCGGATTTCCCCTTTTTTGTCATTTTAACAGGGTGCGGCGGCTTTTCTTCAACAGCCGCTTTCACGGTGGTGTTTCTGTATTTTCCAACATTCGTAAGATGTTCATCATAGGTCTCCGAAAACCTGTGAGTGCCGTCTCCTTTTGCTACAAAATACAGGTATGGTACAGCGGCCGGCTCAAGGGCCGCCACGATTGATTTCTGATGCGGCATGGCAATCGGCCCGGGCGGAAGCCCGTAAATTTTATATGTATTATAGGGGGTTACATTTTTTAAATCGTTTTTAGTGACCCCCTCCTTGTAACTCTTCACTCCATATATGGCCGTTGGGTCGGCCTGAAGCTGCATCTGCAACCTTAATCTGTTATGATAAACTGCTGAAATCAAAACACGCTCGCTGTCAACCTTTGCCTCTTTCTCTATTATGGAGGCCAAAGTCAGCACCTGATTTTCTGTCATTCCCAGAGCTGAAGCCTTATTTTTAAAGTCCGGCGGGTAGTGTTTTCTCAGATTGCTCACCATAGTATTTATTGCCTCTGAGGATGAAATCCCCTTTTCTATGACATATGTGTCAGGATACAAATAGCCCTCAAGAGACGGTGCTTTTACGCTTAAGCTGCTAATGAATGTTATGTCCTTTGTGTGTTTTAAAAAGTCCTCAGTCAGTTCATCTTTCTCTGTTACTGTCTCTGTTTTATTCACCTCACCAAACTTACGGGATACATCCGCCAGGGTCTCACCTGGGACAATGCAGATTTTTATTTTAACCGTCTCTCCCATCCCTAATGTGTCTATTACAGAAAGAGGTGACATGCCGCTTTCAAACTTGTAGAAGCCCGCATTAATGCGTCTGTCAAAGCCCTTAAATTTACCGGCAAAATAAATCAGTGAAAATTTTCTTAGTACACCGTTTTTAACAAGTTTATTGACCGCCCCCCTGAAAGAAGTCCCCTTTGCAATGAAAATCTCAACTTCCTTGTCTGCAAACTTAACCGGCATACGCAGTTCGATGTAAAAGTATGCAAAAAACAGCATTGTGCTTACAAGAATTGAAATGATGAGTTTTTTTTTCATCGCCGGGGATACATACAATCACTTACCGTTAATCTGAATGGTGTATCCGGCAAAGATGCCGGCAGTGCCTAGTCTGTCCGCCAGGCCGTCAGGATTAAAATTACCGTATGCCTGAGACGCCCCCCAAAGTGCCAAAAGCCTGTCTCTCTCATCAACTTTCCACATGCCGCCCCCCACCACTTTCCACCTTGTATCCTCTATTTCAAGGTACTTATCAGCCGCATTATGAGTGTATGCTATATCCTGCTGCTTACAGAAAATCACTAATATGTCGGCATGATAGGTGGTGTAGTCCTTAGGAGAGAACACCACAAACTCGGTGGTTTCATTTGTCAACTGGACAAACTTACCGGTGCGCTCCTGTGGAGTTGCCATCTTATGAGTGGTCTGATAAAAAAAATCCGAATAATCGAGAAATTTAAATTCCATAATTTTTCCTTACGTAACAACCCTGTTTTGGTATATACTGTAGCATGAGCAAGTATTTTTTGGCAATTTAACTAAAATGGAAACTAAAGAGAGTTATATATATATACATATACCTTTTTGTCTGAAAAAATGCAGATACTGCGATTTTTATTCCATCCCATATAGTACAGGGTTGGAAACGGCATATGTTAGTGCCCTGCTAAGGGAAATACAGATGCGCCGTAGTGAAATATCAAAAATCAGGACACTGTACTTTGGCGGAGGTACGCCCACGGTTATGTCAAAAGGCTCATTTTCAGCCATAATGAGCACGCTTTATGATAACTTTGATTTCCACCCCGACTCTGAAATCACAGTTGAGGCAAACCCTGTAACTTTAAAACACAGTGCTCATGGCATGACTGAGTGGTTAAGGCTCTCAGGTGTAAACCGGATAAGCCTTGGAGTGCAATCGTTTAATGATAAGATACTGAAATCCCTGGGCAGGCTACACAGCGGCAATGAGGCAAGGGAGGCAATGCGTGAGCTTAAAGATATTTATTCAAATGTTTCACTGGACCTGATGTATGCAATACCGGGGCAGAGTGTGGGTATGTGGAAGGACACCGTGTATGAGGCTCTTAGCTTTAACCCCACCCACATATCGGCATATGAGTTAACTCCTGAGGAGCACACGCCGCTGTGGGCGGAGCTGAGGGCCGGCGATGTCAGTCTTTTGGATGAGGAGACAATCATAGAGATGTATGAGTTTTTGACGGAAACACTAACGGCAACCGGTTTTGACCACTATGAGATATCAAACTATGCACTTAAAGAGAGGCAGTGCCTGCATAATTTAAATTATTGGAGTCGGGGGCTTTATACCGGGCTGGGTGCTGCGGCACACTCACACGTTGCGATAAACGGCTGTTGCTTAACAACAAGATATTCAAATGCGGCAAATGTACGCACATATACAGAGTCCGTTAATAATGGAACACTACCGGTTGAAGAAAAATACATAGTAACCGGTGGGCAGGCGCAGATGGAGAGAATTTTTTTAGGACTCAGAATGTGTTATGGGGTAAGGTTTGATAAGATTCCGGCAGAGGCTGCGGAGCTGATAAGTGCGGGGCTCATTGAAACAGACGGCCGGGTAATAAAACTAACTGAAAAGGGATTTTTGCTGAGTAACTATGTAATCGGACAGTTGAGTGAACAGGGGTTTTCTCATCCTGCTTTAGAGCAAGCCTCTCCCTTAGTAATACCAAGTTGCAGCTGTTGTTCAACAAAAAATTATAACTTAGCATCTTTTAATGTATTTTTGCATGAGCAGCCATAAAGCTCTCCGATTTCAGACACCACCTGAAACAATAGATTGTTCAGTTTCTGAGATACCTTCTTAACAGCATCAATCACCTCGGTAGTGGTGAGTTTTTCCTTGCTGATACCTGCCGCATAGTTAGTAACAGTGGCAATCACAGCATAGCATAATTCAAGTTCTCTTGCTAAAACAGCCTCCGGCATTTGAGTCATCCCTACTATGTCGGAGCCTATTTGCCCGTAGAGTTTGATTTCAGCCCTGGTTTCAAAACGTGGTCCCTCAGTGCAGACGTATGTGCTGCGCGGATAAACCGGTACGCTACAAAGTGATGCATTCTTTAAGATGAATTCCCTAAGTGCCGGACAGTAGGGTTCGGTGAAATCTACGTGATAGACCGCCTCCTCATCAAAGAACGTGGTAGGACGGTTTTTAGTCATATCTATGATCTGATCCGGCAGCACCAGGTCACCCGGGGTCAGAATTGGGCTTACAGAGCCCACCGACCCTGTGGCTATTATGGTTTTAACACCCAGTTTTTTCATTCCCCATATGTTAGCCCGATAGTTAATCATATGAGGCGGGATGTTGTGTGTTGAATTGTGTCTTGGTAAAAAGACCACGTCTTTACCGCCTATTTTCACAATCTTGAAAGAATCCGAGGGTTTACCGAAAGGGGTCTCAAGTGGAATATCTTTTACCTTTTGCAGTCCCTTCATCTCATATATGCCGCTTCCGCCTATAATTCCTATGTTTGCCATTAAACCTCTCCTTTATGTGAATAAACTCTCTGTTTTTATGTATAATTAAGTATTCTAAAAAAATACCTATATATAATATAGTCTAAAAGACGGCAAAAAAGCCAAAGGAGGCGGTTTAATGTTAAAAGAGGAACTTTGCAGTGATCTGATAAGGGCGGCATTGAGCAGCGGAGGGGATTACTGCGATGTTTTTTTTGAGTCCAAAACCCCCCTTTCCATCTCCCTTGAGGACGGCAATATAGAGAAGTTTTTTGTTGGCAATGATACCGGTGCCGGCATCAGGGTGATTAGCCGAGACAGGAGTTGCTATGCCTTCACAAATGATCTAAGCAGAGGCTCCCTTTTAGAGGCGGCAAAAGGCTTAAGCCATGCAGTGAAAGGCAGAGAGCCAAAAGATGTGACAATTAACCTTACGAGGACAAAACCTATAATTGATTTTCAGATAATTAAACCACCGTCTGCAGTCAGGGCGGATGAAAAAACAGAGTTAGTCAAACGAGCCGACTATGCAGCAAGAAAACACGGAACTAATATACGTCAGGTATCGGTCATCTATTATGATTACCTGCAAAGTGTGCTGATAGCTAATTCAGATGGTGCGGTGTGTGAGGATCAACGGCTGCAGTGTTTTTTTGCAGTAACAGTGGTAGCTTCAGACGGGGCGGTGATACAGAGTGCTTATGAGTCTGCGGGAGGGTTTACCGGCTTTGAGCTTTTTGAATCAGTTGACGTTGAGCACTTGGCGCTAAAGGCGGCGGAGCGCGCACTGAAAATGCTCAAAGCCGATAGAGTGCAGGGAGGGCGGATGCCGGTTGTGATATCCTCGGAGGCCGGGGGAACTATGATCCATGAGGCTATAGGGCACGGCCTTGAGGCTGACCTGGCCGGGCAGGGGCTCTCCGTCTATGCCGGCAAGCTTGGACAACAGGTGGCTTCAGAGGCTGTTACAGTCATAGATGACGGCACTATGGCAGGCAAAAGGGGTTCATACCGCTTCGATGATGAGGGAACCCCATCGGCCAGGAATGTATTGGTACAAAACGGAATTTTAACTAAATACATGTACGACCGCCTCAGGGCTACAAAAGACGGTGTGAGTCCTACGGGAAACGGCAGACGGGAATCCTACAGATACCAGCCGATACCGAGAATGACAAACACCTACCTTGCCTCCGGCACAGATATGCCGGGAGATGCCGTCAAGGGCATCAAAGAAGGCCTTTTTGTTACTAAAATGGGGGGCGGACAGGTTAATACAGTAAACGGTGATTTTGTTTTTGACGTTCAGGAGGGATATTTAATCAAAGACGGCCACAGGGGAGAGCTTGTAAGGGGTGCAACCCTTTGTGGAAACGGCCCTGATGTGCTGAAGTCAATAGACTTTATATCAGGAGACTTAGGGTTTTCTATAGGCACGTGCGGAAAGGACGGTCAGGGTGTGCCCGTCACAGATGCCCTCCCTACAATCAGAATACCGGAAATTGTAGTGGGTGGCGCTTCCGGTTGATATTTCCGGCAACTGGAAGGAGCTTTCGACGGAGCCAATAAAGTTAATCGAATGAATGCAACTTGGTATAAGATGTCCAGGACTCTCGGATAAGTGCTACTGTTTTTTTATGAGAAGCTGGTTGTTTGGAGGATGAGATACGTATGTTTACAGGATTGATAGCTAAGCGTAAGACGTTACTCTATGCTTTTGTTATTTTGCTTTTAATTACTACTATCGCTTTTATATTGTACAAAAAACGAGGAGTAACCAAGGTAATAAGGACTCCGAAAAAGGTTGTCATTGCTTACGTCAACACCTTACATAGTACACTTGTTCAGATTGCCTGGAAAAAGGGCTTTTTTAAAGATGAGGCTTTAGATATAACTCTTATGCCACACACACATGGTAAAACCGCTCTTGAAGCAGTGCTTGCAGGAAATGCCGATATTGCCACAGTTGCCGCCACTCCGGTAATGTTTAATATTGTAAAGGGTGAAAAGATATACGTTTTGTCGTCTATTTTAAACTCCGGTAAAGTCAATGTAATGATAGCACTAAAAGACAAAGGAATTTCAGATGTGGCCGGCTTCAGTGGAAAGACAATAGGCATAACAAGAGGAACGACAAGCGAATATTTTTTATATTTATTTTGCTTAATTCATGGTATAAAATATGACGGCCTTAAATTTATTGATAAAAAACCTGAAGAAATGTTAGAGCTGCTTACCGGCGGACAGGTTGATGCTGTATCAACATGGCAACCGTTTGCAACATTAATACTAAAGAAATTATCCAATAAAGTAAAGGTGTTTGATGGTGAAGGGATTTATTCCGAGAATTTTTATTTTGTAGCAAAACAATCTTTTGTTCATAGTGACCCTGAAGTTATTGAAAGGGTTTTGTCTGCAATGTACAAAGCGGAGCAGTATATAAAAAAAGAACCGGAAAAATCTCAGGAAATTATCGCAGACTCAGTCAGGATAGACCAGGCTTTAATTAAAGAAATTTGGGATTTATATAATTTTGAGTTAAATCTTGACCAGTATTTTGTCAGCTCGTTAGAAACTGTAACTCAATGGGCAATTATGGAAAAGAAAGTGAGCATCACAAATATGCCTGACTATCTGGAATACGTGTATCATGATGGTCTGAAAAAAATCAATCCTTATTCAATCACCCTTATACAATAGGCAATATAACCTTATGACGATTAAATCGAAATTATGGATAATAGTGTTATTACCGTTTATATCAGTAGTTACAGTAGGAACGCTGGTTATATTGGATTCATACTATGATGAAATAGCAGTCAATCAAAAATATGCTGTCATTGATTTACTAAAAAAAACCTTTGAGACAAGCATCATTGCAAATGAGATGTTACTCAGATGTGATAAAAACAAACTACAAAGGTTGGAATCTTTAAACAGCATGATAACTCAAATAATTTCCAGGCTACACTTTAAAGAATACCAACAACAGGAGTTATTGAGAGAAATAGCTGTGCAGCATAAAGAGCTTATAAACCTGTATTTGATTTATTATAATCTGTTTTTATCGCAAAATATGACAGACATGTTTTCCCCTGAATACATTAATAAAAAGAATATTATTGCAAATCATTTATTGTTAAAGGCACATACTATTGTAACAAAAGCTATATTCCTCAGAGAGATCGTTGAAAGTAAGCAAATAGAACTACAACGAAGATTTCATGTGTTTATCGTATCTGTTACAGGAGCGTTTGTAATAATTATCTTGTTTGTATCCGTCAAATTGGGTAAAAATATCTTAAGAGGACTAAAAAGACTACAAGAAGGGATAGAAATCATATCGTCCGGGAATCTGCAATACATAATTCCTCACAAGTCAACTGATGAGATAGGTGTGGTAGCTGATTATTTCAATACAATGACTGTAAAGCTCAGGGAAATTTATTTATCATTGGAAAAGGAAATACTCAGACGTAAACTGATGGAAGAGAACCTTAACACAGAAATATCAACACGAATAAAAATTGAGATAAAACTAAAAGAAGTCAGCAATCAACTCCAGTCAATAATGGACAGCTCAACAGCCGTTATTTTTCTTAAAGATATACAAGGCCGTTATATTCTTATAAATAGCCGTTATGAGACGCTTTTTCATATAAACAGACATGATGTCATCAGTAAAACTGATCATGATATTTTTCCAAAGGAAGCAGCCGATAGTTTCAGGGCAAATGATATTGATGTGATAGAAAAAAATATGTCTTTACAGTATGAAGAAATCGTTCCGCATGATGATGGTATGCACACCTATATTTCCATAAAGTTTCCACTGTATGATGTGAAAGGACAAATTTATGCCGTATGTGGCATAGCTACGGATATAACACAACGTAAACGCATGGAAGAGGAGCTGAAAAATTTAAATATAAATCTTGAGACAATGGTAGAGGCGGAAACTAAAAAAAGACATAAACACGAGCAAATGTTGATTCAACAATCCAAAATGGCTTCCATGGGTGAGATGATTGGCTTAATAGCCCACCAGTGGAAGCAGCCAATAAATGCAGTGGGATTAGTTATACAGGATTTGAAAGATTCTTATACTCACGGGGAGATTAATGGTAAATTCATTGATGATGTAGTGGGTTCTACGATGCAGCAAATAGATTTTATGGCAAAAACGATAGATGATTTCAAAAATTTCTTTATACCTTCAAAGAAAAAGGTCTTATTTGATGTAAAAACAACCATAGATGAACTTCTATCAATGTTTAAACATGTTTTTAGCAAAAGCAATATAGATATTTCTGTAAAAGCTGACCACAATGTATTAATGCTCACAGAAGGTTACCCTAATGAATTTAAACAAGTGGTGCTCAATATGTTAAATAATTCCAAAGATGCAATTGTTTCTAAAAAGATAAAAGATTCCGACCTTAAAGGAAGCATATTAATCAATATAGATAATTCTGAAGACAAATCCAGAGTTATCGTTTCTATCAGAGACAATGGCGGTGGAATTCCAGACGATGTTGTAGGGAGAATATTTGAACCCTATTTTACGACTAAAGAACAGGAAGGTACCGGCATAGGGCTTTATATGTCAAAAACGATAATTGAGACGAATATGGGTGGTAGTTTGATGGTTTATAATGTGGATGGTGGTGCTGAGTTTATGATAAGCCTGGATGTACATAAATCTGAGAGTGTTTAATAGTTGCCATAATTTATCGATAAACAAACTGGGGGTGCCGAGGGGCCTCCCCTTTTGGGATTTCTTAGTTGCTATTATCTCCTTTTATTTCAACTTCTTTACTCGTTTTTCTCTCCTCTATATCGGATTTCGGGGCACTAAAAGAATTTTTAAATGCGAAACTCAATAATAAGGTGTCAAAAATGGTTACTTTCAGCGGACAAAATATTTCTTTAGACAATGTTACGGTTGACTTGTCATCGGAGCTTGGCTCTGCTACCTCTTATGCAGGAACGCTGTCGCTTTACTCAACAAGTTCGGGTTTAAATTGTAACGGAAGTTCAGCGTAAAAAATGGCGTGAAGTGGCTATAAGTGGCTAATAAATAAGAAAAAAACAATAATGGAGGG